>JAKZYK010000142.1:0-5780 GCA_047514485.1 Gammaproteobacteria bacterium | reverse complement strand
CACGCCGGCGGCGAGAAAGAGCGTGAGCTCGCCGCTCATGCCGGGCAGCTCGGTCACCGCGAACCGCGCCACGATCCGCACTGCGCCGGTGGCGCCGGATCGCACCACGAGCACCGCGGCGACGAGCAGCGGCGCGAGCAGTGCGACCACGAGCAGCACCGACAACGACGGCCATATCCAATGCACGGCCGCCACCGAGCCGACGAGGGCGAACGGCAGCCAGAGGCTCTCCGGGCGAAAGGGATACCCCTGGAACTCCGCGATCGCCTCGCCCTCTTCGAGGCGGCCGAGGATGACAATGACGAAGAAGCCGATGCACGCGAGCGCGACCCCAGCCAGCACGAGCACCGGGAAGCGCACCCCCGGCACCAGACCCAGCGCGAGGGCGACCCCGCCGATGAACGGCGAGTAGTAGGCGACCATCGAGTACGAGCGCCCGAGCATCGCGACCTCGCGCCGGGTGAGCGGCGCGGACCGGGCGAGCCGGTCCACGAACACCACCAGGGCCGACATGTTGATGATGGCGCCGAACAGATGCACCCCGGCCATCGTGCGCAGGTACGCGCCGGCGCCCCGCGGCGTGGCGGAGCCGTCCCCGCCTCCGACCTCGGCGCGATAGACGAGGCGCAGATATGCAATCCCGGCGAGCAGCGTGAGAATCGGCAGCGAGCCTCCCGCTACGTCGCTCCACTCGACGTCGACGCCGCGCCCGGCGACCGCCGCGATGCACGCGAGGCCGATTCCGAGCATCAGCCCGACCTGAACCCGCGCGCGTCGCGGCAGCCGGCCCCACACCGCGCACCCGGCGATCCAGGCGGCCAGCACCCCGGCCTCTCGCGGGAACGCGGGCACCAGCCCGTGTGCGATCGAACACACGAACATCGCGCTGATCATCAGTCCGGGAAACGCGTCGCGGCCGACCGCCGCCACCACGACCCCCGATGAGCCCGGCTTCGCCAACCACCGAACCTCCCTGTAGACGCACGGCAGGGTAGCAAAGCGGCGAGGCGCGGGTCCTTTCCCATCCCGGACGAGGAGCCCGAAAAGTGGGGCCGGGAGAGGGCGTGTGATTGAAAGCACTACATCACGAGCTCCCTCCAAGCCCGAAATCGGCCGCGAAATCGCCACGGGTGGATGCCCAGGCCACTGGAATTGCCGCCCAATCGCGTCGTGAAATGGTGCTCGGAGCCCGCCCTCGCGAAAGCGGGGAGCGTTAGCGGGAATTGTCGGCACCGCCTCGGGAAATGCGCTTCCGGCACTGAAACCAAGTAGACTCCCGGCCGCCACTGCGGCGCCTCCCTTCCCGCTCCGCCCCTGCTGCGCCCCATGGACATCCGCAACATCGCCATCATCGCTCACGTCGACCATGGCAAGACCACGCTCGTGGACCGGTTGCTGCAGCACACCGCACCCGATGTGCGCACGGTGATCGCCGAGCGTGCGCTCGACAGCAACGAGCTCGAAAAGGAACGCGGGATCACCATCCTGTCGAAGACGACCGCGGTCGAGTACGGGGGCTGCCGCATCAACATCGTGGACACACCGGGCCACGCCGACTTCGGCGGCGAGGTGGAGCGGATCCTGTCGATGGTCGACTCGGTGTTGCTGGTGGTGGATGCGGTGGAAGGCCCGATGCCGCAGACGCGCTTCGTGACGCGCAAGGCATTTGCCGCCGGCCTGAGCCCGATCCTCGTCGTCAACAAGATCGACCGCGACAGCGCCCGCCCCCACTGGGTGGTCGACCAAGTCTTCGATCTCCTCGTCCGCCTCGGCGCGACCGACGAGCAGCTCGACTTCCCGGTGGTGTTCACATCCGCCACGCTGGGGATCGCCGGCCTGGACCACGAGCATCCGGCGCCCGACATGACCCCGTTGCTGGATCTCATCGTCGAGCGAGTCCCGCCGCCGGACACCGACACCGACGGTCCGTTCCAGATGCAGGTCAGCACCCTCGACTACTCGAGCTACGTGGGAGTCATCGGCATCGGCCGGGTCAAACGCGGCTCGCTGCTGCCTCGCTCCCCGGTGGCTGTCGTCAACGCAGCGGGGGAAGTGCGCAGGGCACGTGTCCTGTCGGTGCACGCCAGCCGGGGTCTCGAACGCGTCGAGCTGCCGGAAGCGCGCGCCGGCGACATCGTCTGCATCACCGGGATCGACGGCGTGGGCATCTCCGACACCATCTGCGACGTGGGCGCGGTGCAGGCACTGCCGCCGCTCACGGTCGACGAACCGACGCTGACGATGACGTTCTGCGTCAACACCGCCCCGTTCGCCGGCCTTGAAGGCAACTACCTGACGAGCCGGCGACTCGCAGAGCGGCTGTTTCGCGAAGCGTCCCACAACGTGGCGCTCCGGGTGGCGGAGACGGGCGATCCGGATCGGTTCCAGGTCTCGGGCCGCGGAGAGCTGCATCTGTCCGTGTTGATCGAGACGATGCGCCGGGAGGGCCACGAGCTCGCGGTGTCGCGGCCTTCGGTGATCACGCGCGAGGTGAACGGCGAGCGCCACGAGCCCTTCGAGTCGGTGGTCTTCGACATCGACGCCGATCATCAGGGCCGGTTGATGGACGTGATCGGCGAACGCAAGGGCGAGCTCCACGATATGCAGAACGACGGCGCGGGCCGTGTACGGCTCACCTGCAAAGTGGCGACGCGTGCGCTGATGGGCTTTCGCACGGAGTTCACGTCTCTCACGTCGGGCACCGGCATCATGACGTTCTCGCCGGGAGGCCATGACCGGGAGGTGCTCGGACTCGCCACGGGACGAAAGTCCGGAGTCTTGATCTCGAACGGCACCGGCAGGGCCGTCGGCTATGCGCTCTTCAACCTGCAGAACCGGGGCCGCCTGATGGTGCGGCCCGGCACGCAGGTGTATGAAGGGATGGTGGTCGGCATCCACAGCCGATCCAACGATCTGACGGTCAACCCGCTCAAGGAGAAGAAGCTCACCAACATCCGGGCTGCCGGCAGTGATGAGAACATCCTGTTGACGCCGCCGGTGGAGTTCTCGCTCGAGCAGACGCTGGCGTTCATCAACGACGACGAGCTCGTCGAGGTCACGCCGCGGTCGATCCGCGTCCGGAAGAAATGGTTGCGCGAGAACGAGCGCCGGCGGGCGGGATAGAGCCTCGTCGCATGATGGCGCGAGGTCCGGGGCCGATCGACCGCCGGCTCAGCGTGGCACCGATGATGGACTGCACGGACCGGCACTTCCGGTATCTGATTCGTCTCGTCACCCGTCATACCCTGCTCTACACCGAGATGGTGACGAGCGCGGCGCTCGTGCACGGACGACGCGATCATCTGCTCGATTTCGCGGAGGAGGAGCACCCCATTGCCCTTCAGCTTGGCGGGAGCGACTTCGGCGAGCTTGCCCGATGCGCCCGCTTCGCCGCGGATCGCGGGTTCGACGAGATCAACCTGAACGTGGGCTGTCCGAGCGATCGCGTGCGCAGGGGGCGGTTCGGCGCCTGCCTGATGGCCGAGCCCGACGTGGTGGCACGCTGCGTGGATGCCATGATCGCGGCCGGCGGCCTGCCGGTGACGGTGAAGACGCGCATCGGAATTGACGACCGAGACCGCTACGAGGACCTCGTCGAATTCGTGGAATCCATCGCAGCGGCGGGCTGCCGGACCGTCATCGTCCACGCCCGCAAGGCGTGGCTCTGCGGCTTGAGCCCGAAGGAGAACCGCGAGATTCCGCCGCTCCGGTACGACGTGGTGTACAGGCTCAAGCGCGACTTTCCCGCGCTGGAGATCATCGTCAACGGCGGCATCGCTTCGCTCGACGAGGCCGTCGCGCACAACGGACACGTCGATGGCTCCATGATGGGCCGCGAGGCATACCGCAACCCCTTCGTGCTTGCCGAGGCGGACCGCCGCGTCTTCGGGGCCGGCGCGGCGACAACGCCGGACCGCATCGAGGTTGCCGGCCGCATGGGAGCGTACGCCCGCCGAGAGGTCGAGCACGGGGCGCCGCTCCATCACGTCACGCGCCACATGCTCGGGCTGTTTCACGCCACGAGCGGCGCCCGGCGATGGCGCCGGCACCTGAGCACGGAGGCGGCGCACCGCAACGACGCGGCGGTCATCAACGAGGCGCTACGGCAGATCGGCGGCTGATCGAGGGGAGATCGCCGTTTCCGGCCTGGCGGGAGGTGCGTTGCTCGCGCCGCGAGCTCCGCGACGGCGGAATCGGCAACCACCGGCACGCCGGACGGGCCGAATCAGCGATGGATCCGGACGTAGTGCACAATGGCACTGAGGAGACGGCGATCCACGATGCCCGGCACTGGGTGGAACGCATCGCCGAGGAACGGTCCGGCCGGATTCAGGACGGGGCGCTGTCCCGCCTCGTCAAGCGCAGAATCCTCGAGTCCGAGGGAGGGCGCCTGCTCTGGGCGTTTCGCACCCGCCGCTATCCGACCGTCGACGGCAAGGCGGAGCGCGAGGTCAAGCTGAGAATCATGCAGGTGCTCGTCACCGACGAGATTCCGGGCCCGCGCGACATCGTGATCATCTGCCTGGCCGACGCGTGCCGCATCTTCAACCAGATCATGCCGGAGAAGGAGGTGGCGCAGGTGCGGGAAAGGATCGACGTGGTGCGCAGGATGGATCTGATCGGGCAGGCCGTCTCCACTGCGGTTCGGGACATCGAGACGTCCCTTGCGGCCACTGCGTACTCGCCCTTCTAGACTCCCAGAGGCGCCCGAATTTCCTCGGTCCGGCCTGCGGCCCCACTCGTGGGCGCACGGCCCGAGGCAAGCCTCGTCAGACCTTGTTCGCGAGGGCCGTACCCGCCAAGCTTGTGCTCCCCGACACGTTCAGTCCGTAGAGGTTGGCGGGTATCCGGGATTCCGGTCCCGGCGATCCGCATCGGCAGGGCCTGCCGGGCCTGCTGCCGCGTGGCCGGGACCTGTGCAGTGATGCCGCCGGAAGGACCATGAACGATTCTCCGCCCGGGATGTCCGGCGTGCTGCGCGGCGTCGTGCTGATGACGGTCGGCTGCGTGCTGGTCACCGTCAACGACACGGTCATGAAGTTGCTCTCGGGCGGCTATCCGCCCGGGGAGACGATCTTCGTACGCGGCGTGTTCGTCTCGATCCCAATCGCACTGCTGATGTACCGGGGCGGCGGTCTGCACACCCTGCGTGTGACGAACCGGCCTGGACAGTTGCTGCGGGCCATGACGCTCGTCGCCTCGATGTTCCTCTTCATCACGGCTCTGCGATACCTGCCTCTCGCCGATGCCGTCGCCCTCACCTTCGCCGGACCGCTCATTCTGACCGCGGTCGCTCCCTGGGCGCTCGGCGAGCAGGTCGGCTGGCGGCGGCGATGCGCCGTCGCGGTCGGCTTCGCGGGGGTGCTTGTCATGCTCGCACCGGGGCAGGACGGCCTGCGATGGGCTGCGTTGCTGCCGGTCGGCGCCGCCGTCTTCGGGGCGGTGCGGGACATCGTGACGCGCCGGCTCGTGGTCACCGAATCCAGCCTGTCGTTGACCGCGTGCTCGACCGGTTTCGTCACCCTGTGCGCGCTCGCGACGGCCGGGCACGGGTGGCAGCCCATGAGCGCCGGCGACGTCGGACTGCTGGCGCTCGCCGGAATCTGTACGGGAGCCGCGCTCTTCCTCATGACCGAGGCGTTCCGCTACGCCGAGGCCGCAATCGTGGCTCCGTTCCGTTACTCGAGTGTGCTGTGGGCGATGGTGGTGGGAGTGGTCGTCTTCGGCGACTGGCCGAGCCCGACCATGTTCGCCGGGGCCGCTCTGGTGGTGGGAAGCGG
>JAKZYK010000141.1:0-3410 GCA_047514485.1 Gammaproteobacteria bacterium | reverse complement strand
AAGGCGGGGCGGCAAGCCCGATACCGACTTTGCGGGGCCGATCTACGGTGCGGCGCTGTAGCGGATGTGGTCGTGCAGGCTCTCGAACTCCAGATCGACCGCCGGGCCGAAGACTGGGTCGATCTGTGCTTCGAACGCTTTCCTGACCACCGTCCAGTCCGCGTCGTCGAGAAGCTTCTCGGCCTCGAGGAATACCGTTTCATCCTCCAGACGCGCGTGATAGCGCAGGAATTCCGCGTAGTCGCGGCCGGTCGCGACCAGGGTGTCGCGCTCGACCAGGGCGCCGTCGACCACTCCGATCAGCATATCCCGGAAGTTGCTGCCCTTCTCCGCCAGCGCGACGTGCTCGCGGAGCAGCTTCACGATGGTGGCCTCGGTGTCCGGCGCAATTCCGCGTTCGCGCATCCTCTCGAACATCAGGTCTTCCTTCGGGTGATGCGTGTGATCGGGATAGCGGGTCATGTAGATCATGATGTCGCGCATCAGCTCGAAGTCGCCGCCGCTCGCATCGCTGACCGCATCGAGCTCTCGCGAAAGCAGGCCGAGTATTTCGCGGATGTTCAGGTGGTCCTGACGCAGTTCGCTCATTACGGTCGACATGATCATCTCCTTGCGCCGTCCTACCGGCTCGCCGCGTCCCTGACACATATTGTAGGCCACTGGATCGCATTGTGTTCCCTTAGGTTCATCATCAAGCAGACAAATGCGGGCACGCTTCGCTGCCGGTCATCAGCACCGCGAGGATGCCGACGAAATCCGCACCGGGCCGGCGCGGGGACGGCACACGGCGCCAGGGAAACAATCGAATCAGACCGCCGCCACCCGCGACCACTGTTCGTCGAGCTTCTTCCTCGACACGCTGAACGCGGTACCGAGCTCCTGGGCGAAAACCGACACGCGGTATTCCTCCAGCATCCACCGGTGGCGAGCCAGCTCGGCATCGCTGCGTCCCCTCGCCCGGGAATCGCGCGCCTTCGATTCGAGCCGCTGCTGCAACGGAAGGATCTCGGCAACCCGGCGGGCATCGTTCGCCCCTCCGCGGCGAAGCTTCTCCAGACGCACCCGCAGCGCCTCCAGATACCGCGGGAGCGACGCGAATGCATCGTGCGGCGTCGCGGCGAGGAAGCCGTGATGCACGAGCCCATCCAGCTGGCGTCGTGCATCGGCCAACGACTCCGGCGGTGCATGCAAGTTCGGGGCGTCGATGAGCTGCCGTACCGCACGGGCGCCTCGCAGCACCGCAAGCCCGCCGCCAATCGCCGTCGCGAGTCCTGCGGCGAACTCGCCCCGGCCCGCGGCCAGCACCGCATCGAATCCGCTCCGCTCGCGAATCGCGCCGGCCGGGGCGACGAAGATGCGGGCCACGGTGCGCTCGACCAGATCGCGGCGCGCCTCGGCACCAGTGCCGGGCTCGGGACATCCCGCGTCGCGCGATGGCGGGTCCACCCAATCGGGGGGAGATGCGATCATCGCGTAGTGCAGGCACAGCTCGTCGATGCCGGGAAGCGCGCGCAGGCACTCGCGGGCCTCGCGCCGCAGCGCAAGCGAGAACAGCCGCACGAGTCCTGCTCGGTGGCTGCGCTCGGCGGCGCTGCGCGCCTGAAAGTGCTCGACCACCACTCCCGAGCCGAGGTCGCGAAGGGCCGGATAAACGACGCCGAACCCGTTGCCGGCACGATCCTCGACGTCGACGGGCACAGCGCCGAACGTCCACGAGGCATGCCCGCGCTCGCCGCGCACGGGGACGGTCGCGGCACTCCTCCGGGGGCCATGCCGTGCGGCCAGCCGCCGTTCGATCTCGTCGAGCCGGCGGCCCCTGCCCAGCACCGCGCCCTCGCGATCGGTGACCTCGAAGCGCATGAGCAGGTGGGCCGGCAATATGCGCCGCAGCCGCCCCGGCGACCACGCATCGCGCGCAACGGACACGGCGCGGGTGCGGTCCAGGAACCGGGCGAGCGACTCGTGCAGGGAGCCGTCCCCGGCGCGCGCCCCGGCAATGAAATTGCGCCCGACACCGGCCAGCGGCATCACCGTCCGGCGCAGACTCTTGGGCAAGGCGCGCAGGAGCGCGAGCACCTTCTCCTCGAGCATTCCCGGCACGAGCCACTCGAACCGTCCGGGATCGAGATCCACCAGCACGTCGAGCGGGATCGTCACCGTCAGCCCGTCGTCGTCCTCGCCGGGCGCGAATCGGTAGGCGAGCTCGAACGCCTGGTCATCCACCCGCAGCATGTCGGGAAACGCCGCCTCACCGGCGAGCAGCACACCGGGCGCGATGTCTTCGCGGCGCAGCTCGAGCCCGCGCGCTGCGTCGCCGTCGAGCCCGGAGAACCACTCCTCGAAACTTCGTCCATCAACGATGTGGGGCGGGATCCGTGCATCGTAGAACGCGAAGATCGCATCATCGGTCACCATCGCGCCCGGGCTGCGGAGCTTGTGCTCCACGGTGCGAAGCCGCGCCAGCTCCTGCCCATTGCGCTCGGCGAAGGAGTGAGCGCACACGTATCCGTTCTCGACAAGCCCGGAGCGCACGAAGACCTCGCGCGCGCCCTCACGGCTCACCGGCGCGAACCGCACCCGGCGCCGGGCGATGAGCGTCAGCCCGTACAGCGCCACCTGCTCGAATACCATCGGTTCGGCGCGGCGCGCATCCCAATGCGCGTCGAAGTGGGTGCGGCGCACGAGATCGCCGGCCGCCTTCTCCACCCATTCCGCACGAACCCGCCCGGCGACGAACGCGTACGCCCGCTCGGTCTCCACCACCTCGGCGGCGACGATCCACGGCGCAACGCCCGGATGGAGGACCGAGCCCGAGGCAAGCCGGAACGTGGTCCCGCGCAGACCGGCGTACTCGCCCTCGGGCGTGCGTGCGCCCACGCAGCGCAGCAGTCCCGTGAGCAGCGTCCGGTGAATCCGCCCGGACGAGGCCCCGAGTCCGCGCGGGCGGATCCCGAGCTCGTGGCATACGTCGCGGATCTGGCCATGGACATCGAGCCAATCCCGCATCCGGGACGGCGACAGGGAATACCGGCGGCAGAACCGGCGCATCGACTCGCCCGGCTCGTTCGCCACCGACCGGAAGCGGCGCCAGAGATTGACGATCCCGAGAAAATCGGAGCGGGCGTCGGTGAACCGGGCGTGGGCGATCTGCGCCTGCGCCCGTCGCTCGGGACTCCGCTCGCGAGGATCGGGCACGCTCAGGAAGCTTGCGATGACGAGCACGTCGGCGGCGCATCCAAGGGTGTGCGCTTCGAGCAGCATGCGCCCGGTCCTCGGATCGAGCGGAAGTCGCGCGAGCCGGCGCCCGATCTTCGTGAGATCGCCGCCGGCATCGACGGCGCCGAGCTCGCGCAGCAGCCGCAGGCCGTCGTTGACGTGGCGCCGGTCCGGCGGATCGATGAACGGGAAAC
>JAKZYK010000140.1:0-4489 GCA_047514485.1 Gammaproteobacteria bacterium | reverse complement strand
TCTTCGAAGATGGCCGCGCGCTCGGAATCGTCCAGGCCAGCCGCGGCGGCGAGGAATGCGTCCAACAACGCCCGGTAGCTCGTCCAGAGCTTCTCGATGGGAAAGTTCGAGCCGAACAGGCAGCGATTCGCGCCGAACATCGCCACCGTCTCGCGGAGGATGCCCTCGATGTGGGTGGAATCGTTGCGGTGGATGAAGGTCCCGAAGGCGGAGAGTTTGGAGCACACGTTGGCACACGCCGCGAGCCGCTCCATGCCGGCCCGCCACTGCCCGCGGCCTCCGGGCGAGCGGTCTTCGAGCATGCCGGCATGCTGGAGGACGAATGTGACCTCCGGACACGCGGCCGCAAGCTCCGCCGCACCGGCCATCTGCCCGGCGAAGACCTGGAGGTCGAACGCGAGATCGTAGTCCGCGAGCCGGGCGACGTTGCGTTGCAGCACCGGGTCGAACGCGAGGTCGGGGCGCGGCGCGAAGCGGAACATGGCGTTCTCGTGCCAGTGGAGCTGCATGCGTACGCCACGAAGCAGCGGGTACCGTGCGAGCCGGTCGAGCTGCGGGCGCGCATCGTCCGCGAGAAGGTCGGCATAGCCGACGATGGCGTGCGGCCAGCCGGACGCGTCGGCCACCCGCTGCACCCATGCGACCTCGTCCTCGAACCGGTCCGGCGGCCAGTTGGCCTGCACGTAGACCGACCGCGTCACTCCGGTGCCCGCGAGGTCGTCGAGATACTCGTCGATGAGGTAGTCGCGCCGGATCGCCTCGTAGGGACCGAAGATCCGCGGCTGCATCGGCCCGAGCAGCCACGGCAGGTCGGCCTGGCGCCAGACATGGTGGTGCGCGTCGACGATTGGGAAATGGGTCACCGCGGGGAATTCCCTCCGGACAGGTTCCCGGCGCCTCCGGGCGGCATGCGGCGCGCGGAACGATGGTGCTGGCGAACCGCGGCACCGCCGGTTCGACTCCGGGCGCGGCCGAGCGACAGCAGGTGGCGGCAGAGCGTCTCCACGGAAGAGCCGTCGCCCAAATCGTCGAGGTACGGCGCAATCGCGGCGAGAGCCGTGGTCTCGGGGCGGAATGCGGGGTCGGCCGCAAGGGGCGTGAGCCAGCTCACTCGCCACGCCAGCCGCGACAGGCGCGCGACGGCGCCGGCCATCGTGTCGGGTCCGCCGCGCTCGAGTCCGTCCGAGAGCACCACCACGACCGCGCCGCGCGCAAAACCGGCAAAGCGGGGCACTGCGAGAAAGGCAGCGAGCGCATCGCCGATGCGGGTGCCGCCGTCGAAGTCGGGGACCAGGGCGGATGCCCTGGCGAGCGCCGCCTCGGGGTTGCGCAACCGGAGCGCCCCGGTGATCCGGGTAAGCCGGGTGCCGAGGGTGAAGCCCTCCATGCGCTCCGACGCGCGATGGAGCGCGTGCGCGAACCGCAATGCGGTCTCGGTGTGCGCCTTCATCGAGCCGGAGACGTCGATGAGCAGCAGGATCCGGCGCTGCCTGCGCGTGCGCCGGCGCCATGGCAGGACCGGGGTGTCGCCGCCCTGTCGCACCGCGGCGCGCAGCGCGCGAGGCAGGTCGACGGTCTCGCCCCTGCGCGCCCGCCGGCGGCGCAAGCCCCGGCGACGCGGCAGGCGTTCCGGCGCCTCGCGGGCGAATCGGCGCAGGCGCTCGATACCGGTGTCGGCCTGGAATCGCCGGTCGCCGAGCATCTCCGCCGCGGTGGCGGACTGGCCCGAGTCGCCCGGCTCAGAGGCGTCCGGCGGCTCGTGGACGGCGCCACCGTCGTCGTGCACCCGCACCTCGGTCTCGTCCTCGCTCTCGCGCGGAACCGGGGCAAACTCGCCGTGGAACCAGGCGCGGAACAGAGCGTCGAACTCCCCGCTCCGCTCGTGCGGAGGACCCAGGGTCGCCACCGCGGCACGGTGCACGTCGTCGATGCCGCGCGGCCCCAGCAGCGCTACCGCCTGGAGGAACGCGACTGTCTGATCGGGCGAAGTCGCGAATCCGAAGCCGCGGAGGAACGGCGGGAAGCCCGCCAGATGGCGGGCGGGTGCCGGCATCGAGGCGGCGCCGCTCATTCCCGTCTCCGGGATGGAAATCTGGAAGTCGGAAAGGAACTCCAGGAGGAACGCCTCCGCAGGCTGAGCGGTGCGAATCTCAACCGTCATGCCCGACGATTGCGGGGTGCATGTCGATGACGCACTCCGCTATAAGGTCGCCCACCAGTACAGCATGATCGGAATCGCCCGGCGGCAGACCAGCAATCTCCGCATGCGACGGATCGGCATCGATACCATTCTTTGCTTCAAGTGGATCGTGGACAATCCGAAGCGTGTCCAATTCCTTGGCTACCTCGCCCAGGACTGTGCCAACATTCATTTCCGCAAAGCGCCCGCTTGGCCTCAAGCGAAGGCGGCACAAACGGCGCACTTCGCTCAACTGATGAACCTTTCCCGGGTCAAAGGCATCAAGCCAATTGACAGACAAACCTGCCTCGTCCGGTCTGGAGGCGCGTAAACGGAAGTCCGAACCGTCCGCGGTCCCATCGTCCTGGATCATGCTCGGTTTGACGTAGCGGACGATTTGGTCGTCCGCAGGAAGATCATCTCGCTTCATTCGTAGAGTACCGAATGCAGTTCAAATGCATGAATCAGCCGTTCGAATCCTTCCAGGGAATCGCGTCCCGTGACTCTCGAAATCGGTTGTTGCTTCTTCCGTCGCTTGAAGATTACATACTGCACCATTCTGCCTCCAAGGAATTGCAAGCCTAGTCGCGCTTCATGTCTATCCTTCCAAATCGCTCGCAGGTTTCCGTTATCCATCAGCACAAGATTGCCTTTGCGAATTTCCGGTGCTGACCGAACGAAGTGTCTGAAATCGACTTCGGAGGCAAGATTCAGTACATAACCGTCATGCACAGCCTCATCTTTCAGGAGCTTCATGCGTGACATGTAGGCATCGCATTTCGTGCGCCTATGGTGTTCTTCGTCATTGGGATCAGCATCCAGCGGGGTGCCGGGCTCTTCAAGGTCAGCAGCGTCAAGAGTCGGATTGCTTGCTCCGCCCAAAGCAATCGCCTCAGCATGGAACGCCTCTAGGGCTCGCCAAGTATCTTCGTTGTTGTCGTGGTCCTTGCTCTGGAAATTCAATCCGATATGTCTATTCGGACTCCATATCAGCATTGGTGAACGGCAGCCTTCGTCGACTTGAAAGAAACCGTTGCCCTGAACGCTAATGCCTTTCAAATCCATAGCTGCCGGCAGGCTGTCCAGCCTACCCGCGTGTCCGGCTTCTGCCCGTTCAGGCAGCATTATCGGTCTCCCCCATCGCTCGCATACACGGGAACGAAAAGCACATATCCATTTGCTCCTGCGACACCTGCACCGCCTGTCTTGTAGCCTTTGCCGCCGCCGCCGCCGCTGCCACATGTTCCAATTGTGATCTCGAAACGCTCGCCGACAGCCAGATCGGCAATTTCAACAATCCTGGTCTCTCCCGGAAAGCCCTTACCGCCGTCGCCGCCGTTTGACGCGAGGCGTCCATCGGCCGGAGGCACGATCGCCCCACAACCGCCATCGCCACCATTGCCGTAGTGGCATCCCTTGCCGGGCTTGCCTTCGACAGGCATGGCCTCGTGAAGCCCACCGCCTGCGCCGCCGCCGCCGCCAGCGCCACCTGCCGCCTGATAGGTCGTTTGTCTGTGCATTACGCTGGTTGCCTGGCCTCCACCGCCACCTCCGCCGCCGCCCGCGCCGTAAAGATTCAGGCCTTCGAGACAAAATGCACCACCACCACCACCGCCACCACCTGCCGCTCCGGTAATCACTAGCAGACCATGCGGCGAGGTCCACGGCCATTCGAAGACGCCAGATTCAACGATGCGGCTAACGCCCGTTTTCGGCATCCGGTAAATCCTCCATTTTCAACTGATCATTTCGACCGAACAACAGCGACCGCTTCTGAGACGTCTGCCCTACCGACTTGTGCTCCGACGCGGTCGCAGTCCGCACGGCAGAACATGCCACCGTATCGTAAACCGGCGGCAGTCGTACGGTCGAGGCGCCGCCGTTTCGGGCATTGCCCTGCTCATGCCGTCGCCCGGGCCAGCACGTCGTCGATTCTGTCTTCGACGAAGTGGAGGTCCTCCTCGTCCTTGAGCGCGACGCCGATCGCGCGGCGGAAGGCGAGCGGCCACCGGGTGCCCGACGACGCGAGTATCTGCGCCGCCTCGGCCCAGTCGATCGCCTCCGCGACCCCTGGCGGCTTCGCGAGCGGCATCGCGCGCAGCTCGCCGACCGCGGCGACGACGGCACGAGCGGTACGCTCGGCGACGTCCGGGGCGCGCAGGCCCACGATTTCGATCTCCTTCTCCGGGGTCGGATACGCGATCCAGTCGTAGACGCAGCGCCGGCGCAAGGCCTCGTGCAGCTCGCGGGTCCGGTTCGAGGTCAGGACCACCACCGGCGGCTCCCCGGCGCGCAGCGTGCCCGTCTCCG
>JAKZYK010000139.1:0-11758 GCA_047514485.1 Gammaproteobacteria bacterium | reverse complement strand
GGTCGCCGACGCTCCGATCCTGGTGCTGGACGAGGCGACCGCGAACGTCGACAGCTACACCGAGCGTCAGATACAAAAGGCGCTTGCACGCCTGCTCGAGGGCCGTACCGCCATCGTCATCGCCCACCGTCTCGCCACCATTCGCGGGGCGGACCGCATCCTCGTGCTGCGCGACGGCGAGCTCGTGGAGCAGGGCACCCACGACGGGTTGCTCGCGCTCGACGGGCTCTACGCGCGCCTCTACCGGCTCAACTACGCGTCCTTCGATGACCTCGCAGCCGGGGATGCCAGCGTTCCGCGCTCCTGACGTTGCGCCTGGATGATGTGGATCGCACCGCGGACGAGCCGAGGCGCATGACGTTGCCCGGCTTCAGGAACACCGGGGGCTTCTGGCCGGCGCCCACCCCCGGCGGCGTGCCGGTCGGGATGACGTCGCCCGGCATCAGGGTCATGTGCCGGCTCACGTAGCTCACGATCGTCTTCACGTCGAAGATCATCGTGCGCGTATTGTCGTCCTGATAGCGGTGCCCGTCGACTTCGAGCCACATGTCGAGAGCGCCGGGGTCCGGGATCTCGTCCTTGAAAGGGATCGGCGCGCTCTGTTCGACGAGCACGATCGCCGTGTCGTAGTCAGGATTGGCAATGCTAGCCGGGCGTCGAAGCGGACTGCATCCCCGGATTACCCCCCACGTCGAACTTCAGTGACTTTCGGCTCCAGAAGGTAGGTGCGACGACGGTCACCGGATCGGGCCCGGTGATCCGGGTAGCGAGCTGCCAGGCCTCGTCGAAGTCCGCGGCCGGCGTGATCCCCAGCGCCCGGAAGGCTCCCGGGTTGCGGCTTCCGGCCATGATGACCGCGCTCGCGCGTGCGCGAGTGTACGAGCACTGATAGAGGAGCCAGAAGCCGTGTAGCGGTGGATATCCGTGGCCGTGGGTGTAGCGGTGGCGGTAGGCGGGCCGCTGCTCGAGCTCCTGCTCGTGGTCCACCAACGAGGCGACGCTGTGGTAGCGCCCGTACAGGTCGATGAGCTCCTGGTAGGCAGGGTAGCGCTCGGGGTCGATATGGCCCCGGCTCGGCGACAATCCGATGACCACGCCGCCGTCGCGCAGCACCGGCTCCTTGGGGCAGAATCTCGGAGGGGACATGACGCCGGTGGCTGCGATCAGAGTGTTGTCGGTGCTTCCGAGGCCCAAGCGCTCCGGCAGCCCCACCACCATGACGTCGGCCTGGGGGACGCGGTAGCGGAAGATCGACTCCGCCAGTTCCCATGCGGGCGCCTTCACCTCGCGGCAGCTTCCGGCGAACACACCCACCGGGTTTCCCCCCAGCCCGCTCACGGAGTTGATGTAGAACACCCGTTTGCCGGTGGCGGCCTCCATCTGGGTGTTGAGGTCGTCCTTGACGCTGTGAGGAGGCTTTCGGCTTCCTTCGTCGGTGGTGAGCCCAAGCTGGCGAATCCCGTGGAAGCTGTGGTGGGAGGCGATGCTGCGGGTGGAGGCGAGGCCGATGACAGCCCCCGTGCCGGTGTAGGTCCTGAAGCCGCTGGGCCCGACGTTGCCCACGTAGATCATGAGATCGGCCGATATGAAGCGCCGATTCATCTCCAGGGAATACCTGCCCACGGGTGTGAGGCCGAGGAACTCGAGCTCGGCCGGATCCGAGCAATCGTGGTTGACGATCTGCCCGCCGTCCCAGAAGCGACTGAAGATCCGGGGTCCGAGATAGGCCGCGAGTTCCCGGCGGGTCCATTTGCGGTGATTGCTGCAAGCGCAGATGAAGGTGATGTTGGTCTCGTTGACGCCGGCCTCCAGCAAAGCGTCCACCACCACCGGGAGGAGGATCTGCACGGTCCGGGCCGGACGTGTGGGATCGTCGAAGCCGATGGCGACCCGCATGCCCGGCCTCGCGAGCTCCGACAGCGGGGGGCTCCCGCAGGGCTCGTCGATGGCCTTGCGAGCCGCTGCGATGGGGTCGGACAACGAACCCGGGTCGTCGAACGCCACCACGGTGGCGTGCTCGGGGACGTCGATCTCGAGGGATCGATCGCCGAAATCGACCGGGATGCGCTTGGTGTCCATCACTAGGCCGCGGGGGGCTGGCGGCCCTCTCCCGTCAGCTCGGCAATCTCCGCCGCGTCGAAGTCGGCCTCGGACAGCACGCAGTGGTTGTGCTGCCCGAGGCGCGGAGCCGGTGTCGCATCGGGCTCGCGCTCACCGTCGTAGCGCACCGGTCGGCGGATGGCCTTGAGGGGCTCGGCGCCCGCCGCCGCGATCTCGTAGATGGATCCCAGGTGGCGAACTTGCGGATCCTCCATCACCTCGTCGGTGCCGTAGACGGGGGCGAAGGGCACCTCCTGTTCCTGCAGTCGTTGTATCCAGTACGGACTCGGTCGAGTCTCGAAGACCGCGGCCAGCGCCTTCGTGAGATCCGCGTAGCTCTCGACTCGGCTCTCGTAGGAGCGAAAGCGCGGGTCGCCGGCGACGGCGGGAGAGTCGATCGTCCTCAGCAATCCCTCCCATACCTTGTCCGGCGTGGAAAGATGCAGTCCGATCAATCGGCCGTCGGCACACTTCATCATGTAGGCCTGAGCCACACGCGCCCGGGTGGTCGGCTCCTGTACTTCGCCGGTGGTGAAGTAGTGATGAAACGCTTGATGGGAGAAGGCGATCAGCGACTCCAGCATGCTCAGCTCGACCAGGCGGCCCTTGCCGGTCCGTTCGCGCTCGAACAGCGCGCCCAGGATGCCGTAGCAGGCGTACATCCCCGTGATGCCGTCGGCGATGGGCGGCCCGGTCACCGCCGGCCGTGCCGGATCGACGAGCAGGCTCATGAAGCCGCTCAGGGCCAGGGCGCTGGTGTCGTAGGCGGGCCGTGTCCGGTAGGGACCGTCGGCGCCGAACCCCGAGATCGAGCATACGATCAGGCGTGGGTTGCGGGCGTGCAGCGCTTCCGCCCCCAGCCCCAGACGTGCCATGACGCCGGGGCGGAAGTTCTCCAGCAGCACGTCGGCGTCCTCGACGAGCCGCAGCAGCGCCTCTTTTCCGAGGGCCGAGCGCAGATCGATGCACACGCTCCGCTTGTTCATGTTGACGGCGTTGAAACCGGCTGCGTAGGAGCGGAACTGGTCGCCCCCTTCGGGGTGTTCGATCTTGACGACCTCCGCCCCCAGATCGGCCAGCAGCATGCCGGTGATCGGCCCCACCAGCACCCGGCCGAGATCGAGAACCCGAACCCCATCGAGCACCTTGGCCATCGCGTTCTCCCTCGTGACGGGTCGAGCCGCCGCAGGCGCCTTGCTACCGGGCCGGCGGTGTCGGCCCGAGGTTCAAGCAGTATCCGCCGACCGCGAACGAGTCCGGCGCGTAGCCACATACTCCCAGCCGACGAATCCGATGCACAGGGCCAAGCCGACGAGGTCGAGGTACAAGGCGCCTTGGAAGGCCCCGGCCGGCACCAGCAGCGCCAAGCCTCCGGCCACGAAACCGAGACGCGGGAGCGCCTCCATCGGCCGGAAGAAGTAGCCGAGAAAGCCGGCCGAGGCCAGCCAGATACCCACCGCCGCGGTGCTCACCGCGACACTCACCTCGAGCGGCGTCCCCTTGAGGATTAGGGTCGGAGAGAGGGCGAACATGAACGGCACTACGTACGCTGGCCACGCCAGGCGAATCCCGGTCAGAGCAGTCTCGATGGGTCTTGACCCCGCGATATTCGAAGCGGCGTAGGCTGCCAACGCGACCGGCGGGGTAATCATGGACATGAGGCCGAAATAGAGCACGAACAGGTGCGCGGCCAAGGGGTCCACGCCCACCTTGACCAGAGGTGGGGCGACCAGGGTCGCGACCAGGATGTACAACGCCGCCGTCGGCATGCCCATGCCGACGATGATGCAGATGAGCGCGGTGAGCAGCATCAGGCCCACCAGATTGCCCTCCCCGATCTGCACCAGCAGGAACGTCACCCCGAAGCCGAGGCCGGAGACGTCGATGAGGCCGATGACCATGCCGGCCATGGCGCCGATGATGACGATGTCCACCGACAACCGGCCGGTGTTCTTCGCCGCTTCGATGAGGTCGCGCACACCGATGCGCCGGCCCTGGTGGCCGAAGGCCCAACTCACTGCGACGATGGTTCCCGCGGCCCACAGGGCGGCCTCCTCAGGGGTGCGGTTCCAATGAAACAGCGCGAGCACCAGCGCCACGAAGGGCAGAGGGAAGAACCAGCCGTCCTTGAGCACCCGTGCGAGCGGAGGGATCCGGTCCTCGGGCAGGGGAGTGATGTGATTGCGCGCCGCCTCCAGATCGGCCTGCGCGAACGCGGCAATGTAATAGAGCGCAGCGGGCACGAGGGCGGCGAGGACCACGTCGGTGTACGGAATCTGCAGGAACTCCGCCATCAGGAATCCCGCCGCTCCCATCACCGGCGGCGTGATCTGCCCGCCGGTGGAGGCCACTGCCTCAAAGGCGCCGGCGACCCTCGGCGAGAAGCCGGCCTGGCGCATGAGCGGGATGGTGATGACCCCAGTGGATGCGACGTTGGACACCGCGTTGCCGGAAATCGAGCCGAACATGGCCGATGCCACCACCGCGATCTTGGCTGAGCCGCCCCGGGTGCGGCCCATGAGGGTGGCAGCGAGCTGGGTGAACCATTCGGAACCGCCGGCTCGAATCAGCAACTGGCCCATGAAGATGTACATCACCACCACGATGCAGCAGATGTACATCGACAGCCCGAACAGAGCCACCTTGTCGATCCCGAGGTAGGGGATCAGCTTCACGAACTCCATCGGCCGCCCCTGCAGCGTTCCCGGCACCAGGTCGCCGAACAGGGCGTAGAGAATGAACAGGAGCAGCACCGTCACCAAGCTCCAGCCGGCGGTACGGCGCAGCGCCTCGATGGTGAGGGGAATGACTACCACACTGACTGCGAAAGTCTCGACAGGGCGATAGAAGAACTGCTGGGCGAGCACCGGATAGCGGATGGCGAGATAGAGGCCGCTCCCGAACCCGAGGGCCGCGAGCAGGGCATCGAACCAGGGCACCCGGGTTCGCGCTTGGCCGCGCCTGGCCGGCACGGTGAGGAAGATGACCGCCAGGGACAGGGCTAGCACGAAAGCGAGCCCCTGTTCGGAGAACAGGTACAAGCCCAGCTTCAGGTGCAGGTCGGCGGCGAACGTAGCCGCTACCACAGTGATCACGGCGCCGAGGACCGGCGCCAGCCGCATCACCAGGGGTGACCCGGCTGGTGTGGAGGCTTCGGGTGCTAACGCTTCCAGGCGCCAGCTTCCTTATAGTACTTCTCGGCGCCGGGGTGATAGGGGATGCCCTGCTCCCTGGAGAGGTTTCCGGTGGAGTAGGTCCGGAACAGCGCGCCGGCCTCCTTGAACTCCGACTCGTGCTCGTAGATCGCCTTCACCACGTTGTAGACGATGTCCTCGGGCGTGGCGGTGCTGGCATAGAGCGTGTAGTCGTAGACCGCGAGCTTGGTGGGAGCGACCACGCCATCCAGACCCGGCGCCGGCTCCACCACTAGAAAGTAGGTCTTCGGGGTCTGCTCCAACATCCTCTTACCGGCGGCCGGCGAGTCGTCGAAGGGGATGTAGCGAATGCCGCCGGAGATGGTGGCGTTCATCTCCTTCATGATCCCCGAGCCGACGCCGGTGAGTGCAACGTCGACCTTGCCCTGCTTGAAGGCGTTCCAGCCTTCTCGGAACAACACCACCGGCACCCGCTCGACGTCGTCGTACGTGAGACCGCCGTTGGCGAGGATGCCCACATAGAGGAAGTGGAACAGCGGCCCGGCGTCGTGGCCGTGCGGAATCCGCTTGCCCCTCAAATCGGCGATGGTGTGGATGTCGGAATCGGCGCGTACCGCCATCCCCCACCGAAAGGGGATCATCGTGGCGACCATGCGCAAGTTCTCGTACTTGGTGCCCTCGGACATGCCAGTGCCGGAGACCGCCATGGTGACCTGCATCATGTTGCCCATGGCGAACTCGAGTTCGCCCCCGTTGACCACCGGGATGAGCGCCTGGGTGGACGCCATGGGGATGGGCCTGAGCTGGAACCCGGCGTGCGATGAGACAACCTTGGAGATCGCGGTGGCCATCTGGTTGACTGCGCCGCCCTTGGTCGCGCCGATGCCGACCGTCTGCGCATGGGCGCCTATCGTCCCTGCGAGCGCTACGGCCGAAAGAAAGCTCGATACCTTGAGATGTCTCACTTTTCTTCTCCTTGCTGAGGATTTTTCTTGTGCCGCGCGAACCGCTCGCCTGGGCAGCGGAACCCGCCGACAGTATGGGAAATATACTCTAACGCCACTGAGTCTTGCCATCCACGGCAACGATCTCGCCCCTGCCGAGCTTCACCACATCCTCCATCCGATTCAGAAACACTCTTGAAATCCCGTGATCGACAAAGCAGAGATGATCCGTGCAATGACTATCAAGTGATCTTGCCCTGGACATTTCTGCTCTGGGTTGACAAACATTGTTCCGTAGAGTGGAGTCATTGGTTGACGGCCTTGGATGCAGCATCCATTCCTGAAAAGGGCCGCCGTGCAAAAGGGGGCGCTCACATGTCGTCGAGTTCGATTCCGTGCCGCATCAGGTCATGACCACCGACCACCCGTTCATCGAGCTCCGCGAGCTCGTCGAGGTCATCGCCGACGGCTGTTTCCTCGCGGCTCCCAAGGACGAGAGCGGGGTCGCCATGGCGGCGACCTGCGAGCTGATTCGACGCGGCGTGAAAAGGCTGCGTCTGCTGTGCGCGCCGGTGTGCGGGCTGCAGGCGGATCTGCTCATCGGCGCGGGCTGTGTCGCGAGTGTGGAATGCGGCGCAGTCACGATCAATGAGATCGGTGTGGGGCCGCGGTTCCGTGCGGCCGTGCAGGCCGGCGCCATCGAGGTCAAGGACTCCACCTGTCCCGCCATCCACGCGGGGCTGCAGGCGGGCGAGAAAGGCCTCCCGTTCTTCGCCATGCGAGGCATCATCGGCTCCGATCTGCTCGCTCATCGCAACGACTGGAAGGTCATCGACAACCCGTTGACCGAGGGAGAGGACCCCGTCGTCGTGCTGCCGGCGATCAACCCGGAGGTGTTCCTGTTCCACGCGGCCTGGGGAGATCGATGCGGCAACGTCTGGATCGGGAATCGGCGCGACCTCGCCCGGACCGCCCACGCCTCGCGTACCACCCTGGTGACGGTGGAGGAGATCTACGACGGCGACCTGCTGGCCGACGAGCGCATGGCTCCCGGCACGCTGTCCTCGACCTACGTCGGCGCCGTCGCCCTGGCACCCCGGGGCGCGTGGCCGCTGGCGATGACTCGCCGCTATCCCACCGACATGGCGCACCTGCACGAGTATGCCCGGCTGGCGCGTAGCGACGAGGGCTTCGCCCGGTACCTGAGAGTGCACGTGCTGGCCACCAGCGCCGCCGCGTGAGAGTGGCCTACAATCACGACGAGCTCCTGATCGCCACCCTCGCCCGGCTGCTCGAGGGCGAGGGCAACGTGGCGGTGGGATCGTCGTCACCGATCGCCGCGGCCGGGTCGCTGCTGGCGCAGGCGACATCGGAGGGCGCGACCCGGGCCCTCATCTTCCGCAACAGCGTTCAGGATCCGTTTCCGGAAAGCGGCAGCGAGCTCTACGACCGCATCGGCCAGGGGCGCATCGACGTGTTCTTCCTGAGCGGCGGCCAGATCGACGGCGAGGCCAACCTCAACATGGTCGGCGTAGGGGAGTATCCGAAGTCCCGGGTGCGGTTCCCGGGCTGTCATGGCACCCCGGTCATCTACATGATGGTGCCGAGGACCATCCTCTTTCGCGAGGAGCACAGTCGCCGGGTGCTGGTGCCGAAGGTGGACTTCATCAGCGCTCCGGGCACCAGCCCCCCCAATGTCCACCGCCGCGGCGGGCCGACGGATCTGGTCACCGGCATCGCCCACTTCCGCTTCGAACGCGATCGGCGACGCTTCACCCTGGCGAGCGTCCATCCCGGGCACAGCGTCGACGAGGTGGTCGAGCGCACCGGGTTCGAGTTCCACCGTGCGGACGAGGTGCCCCGGACCCTGGCCCCGAGCGCCGAGCAGCTTCGCCTGATTCGGGGCCGCGTCGCGGCCGAGGTCGCACAGACCTATCCGGAGTTCGCCGCGAGCAAGCTCGGATACCGGGCCGCCTGACGGCTCGGTTCGGTCAGAGCGCGAGCTCCGGCAGCCGGTCGAGGCCGAACTCGAGCAAGGCATCGGGATTTTGCAGCGCGTCCCGGTTCTCGACCTCGCGCCCGTGAATAGCCGCGCGCACCGCGAACTCGGAGACCTTGCCGGTGCTGGTGCGCGGAATGTCGGCGACTTGAATCACCCGATCCGGAACGTGCCGGGGCGAGGCATCGGCGCGAAGGCGGGCCTTGATCCTCCGGATCAAGGCGTCGTCGAGGCGCATCGACTCGCGCAGTTGCACGAACAGGACGATCCGCGTGTCACCCTGCCAGTCCTGGTCTACGACCACGCTGTCGGCGATCTCTTCGATGTGCTCGATCTGGCGATAGATCTCGGCCGTGCCGATCCGCACCCCCTTCGTCTTGAGCGTCGAGTCGCTACGGCCATGGATGATGATACCCCCGCGCAGCGTGAACTCGGCCCAGTCCCCCTGGCGCCACACGCCGGGGTAGTTGTTGAAGTAGGCCGCTCGATACCGTTCGCCGCCAGGATCGTTCCAGAATCCGAGGGGCATCGACGGGAACGGCATCGTCACCACCATCTCCCCCGGAGCGCCCCGCACCGATCGACCGGCCGGGTCGAACACATCGACCTTGATGCCGAGCGCGCAGGCCTGGATCTCGCCCGGCCACACCGGCCCGATGGGATTGCCGGTGACCAGCGAGGCCATGGGATCGGTACCGCCGGCGGGCGAGGCGAGGTGCACGTCGCGCTTCACTTTCTCGTAGATGTACCGGTAGCCGGCGCTCGAGCATGGGGCGCCAGCAACGGTGATGGTTTTCAGCGCGTCCAAGTCGTGGGTTCTGGCGGGCTCCAGGCCGGCTTTGGCCATGATGTCGATGAACTTGGGCGACAGGCGTACAAAGGTGGCGCGCTCGGCCGCCGCGAAGTCCATGAGCACGGCCGGGGATGGATAGCTCGGCGAGCCGTCGTAGAGCAGAACCGTCGCCTCGCAGCCGAGGGAGATCACCAGGAAATACCACACCACCCAGCTCGACGTGGTCCACCAGAAGACGCGGTCGCCCGGTTTGACGTCGAAGTGCAGGGCGGCGCCCTTGAGATTCTCGATGAGGATGCCGCCGGCGCTGTGAACGATACACTTCGGCGGGCCCGTGGTGCCCGACGTGTAGAGGATCAGGACCGGGTGATCGAAGTCGAACTGCGGAAAGTCGATCTCGCCGGGGGGATAGGGCCGGAGGAAGTCCTCCCACGGGACGGCGTCACGGATTCCATCGCAGCGCGGGGCCGAATCGAGGTTCGGCACCACCACCGTGCGGGCGAGCGACGGCAACCTGTCTGCGATCGCGGCCGCCTTCTCGAGGCAGTCATACGCTCGGCCGTTGTAGGAGTAGCCGTCGGCAGTCAGCAGGACCGTGGGATCGACCTGCCCGAAACGATCCACCACTGCCTCGACGCCGAAGTCCGGCGAGCACGCGCACCAGATTGCGCCGAGGCTGGTCGTGCCAAGCATCGCGACGACCGTCTCCGGCATGTTGGGCAGGTACCCGGCCACCCGATCCCCGGGGCGGACGCTGGCCGCCGCGAGCGCCTGCCGGACCCGGGAGACCTCGTCGTGGAGCCGAGCGAAGCTGAGCCGGCGTACCCCACGGTCCTCGAGCAGATACACGAGGGCATCCGACGAGTCGCGCCGGCGAAGCAGGTTCTGGGCGAAGTTCAGGCGCGCCCCGGGGAACCATTGCGCGCCGGGCATCCGGTCCATGCCCCGCACGACCTCGTCGCCCCGGCTCTCGGCGATCATGCCGCAGAAATCCCAGACCGAGGTCCAGAACCGTTCCGGGCGCTCGATGGAGAAATCGTAGAGGCCCGGATAGCCGTCGATGGCGAGACCCCGGTCGCGCTCGACGGCGGCGATGAACGCGGTCAGGTTAGCGTTGGCGACGCGCTCGGCGGAGGGCTTCCAGATGGGCTTTTCCATCGCTCTTCTCTATCACTAATGAGGATGTGGGTCGAGATCGGAGTCCGGGCAAAGAGGTCGTGGTCGGGGCTGCGCCATTGGACAGACCGGGCATCATGACGCGCACATTGTTCTACGAGCCGTTCGTCCTGGCGATGCCGATCGGGCACGCGTTGGCTCGACACCCGTCAACGGATTGGAGGGCGGCGTCAGCCGATACGAAATGATCCTGATCAGGAGGGCGTGCCGACTTCGTTTTCCGCCAAGCGAAGCCGGCGCTCGCTACGCCAAACACGCACAATCCGGACCGTGCTCGAATCGCGCCGATAGACGATCCGGAACGGAGGATGGATGAGTTACCGCAGAGAGCTCTGGCCGAATTCCGGGACCACTCGCCCCATATCGGGATAGTCCGCCAAGTACTCGATGCGCCCAACGATGTCGCCGACGAGCTTGGCGCCCAAATCCTCCACACCTTGTTCGGCATACCAGGTTCGGATGGCTTCGAGATCAGCCAACGCGGAGTCGGCGAATCGAATCTTCGCGGGCACGCGCTATTCGAGGCCAAGCCGGGCCTTGGCTTCGAGCAGCGACACCTCTCGCCCCGTCTCCAGATCGGACAGACCTTCAACGACGGCGCGCATGAAGACGCGCTCCTCCTCGGCAGCCTCGCAATCGATGACCGATTGCATGACCGCGACACCACGCCCCCGGCGGGTCAGCAGTACCGGACGATGCGATTCGGCAGCATGCTTCACCACACGCTCTGGGTTGGTCTTCAGATCGGTCAATGGAACGACATCCTCGGAGAATCGGACGGCCATGGTGCGAGCTCCTGGCAGCAGCCTGCCGGCAGATCCCATGATGGTACTCGTCGAATGATCCATCAAGCGGCCGTCTTGTCCACCCGCGACCGGGCGATGAATCCCGATGTACGGAGACCTGATTCGGCTCGATCCCGACGGCGGCTCGCCGGACGAGGCGCTGACACGGATTCCCCTCGATGCCTCGGCCGCCGACGGGGGCATGGACGAGCGGTCGCTCCGTGATCTGTTGTTCCGGTTCCCAGAGACCCTGCCGATCGCCGCCATCGACGCGGCCTACCAGGGCGCCATCCCCGTCTCCCGGGAGCTGTGGACACCGGCCGGATACGTTGACGCGCTGTACGTCAATCCGGCCGGCAGGCTGACGCTTCCCGAGTTCAAGCTCTGGCGCAACCCACAGGCACGGCGCGAAGTGATCGGTCAGATCCTCGACTACGCGAAGGAGCTCGCCTCAGCGAGAATCCGCTGGTCCTGCTGTTCCTCGTCGGGATGTTGCTCGACGCCGGACCCGCGATCCTGATCCTGAGCCCGGTGCTGGGACCCACGTTCGTGGGCCTCGACGTGGATTCGCTGCACTTCGCCATCATCATGTGCGTGACCGTGACGGTCGGTCTCGCGACCCCGCCGATGGACCTGGTGCTGTTCGTGGCGGCCAGCCTGGCGGGGGGAGCGGGTGGAGCGGATCGCGCTGGAGATGCTGCCGTTTCTGGCGAGCGAGGCCGCCGTCATCTTCCTGATCACGTTCGTGCCGGAGATCTCGATGACCATTCCACGGCTTCTGGGGGTTGCGTAGGTGCGAGTCCGGG
>JAKZYK010000138.1:0-8827 GCA_047514485.1 Gammaproteobacteria bacterium | reverse complement strand
CCGGACTCGACCGAGTTCGACGTGTTGCGGAAGAGCCCGGCGATCACGATCGACTCGCCGTCGCCGACCTCGACCGTGGTCTCCGCGCGGCGCACGTTGATCACCGGGACGGTGACTCCCGGGATGACCGTCACCGACTGGTTCAGGGAGGGCTCGGAGACCTCGGGGCGGACCGTCAGCACGATCCGGCCGGTGTCGACGACGGTCGGGACGAAGTCGAGCAGGACGCCGTACTTCTTGTACGAGAAGACGAGCACCCCGTCGTCGAACCCGGTCGGAAGGGGGAACTCGCCGCCGGAGAAGAAGGACGCCGATTCTCCGGAGATCGCGGTGACGTTCGGCCGGGCCAGCACGTTCGCCAGGCCCGCCGTCGCGAGCGCATCGATCATGACCCGGAACTGGCCCAGCGGACCCTCGCTTCCGAAGAAGATGGAAGACGCCAGGTTCCCGTCAATCACCGCCGGCGGGAACCCGCCCAATCCCAGATTGCCGTCCACCGGTGGCAGGGCTCGCCCGATACGAAAGCCGAACCGTTCCGAGTTCTTGGTGCCGAAGGATTCCCAGTTGACTCCCAGATCCTCGGTGACCGAGCGGTGGACCTCAGCGATCTGGACTTCGAGATTCACCTGCTGCGGCGCGGCGACCCGCAGCTCGTTCTCGATCGGCACGCCTTCGGGGAGCGCGCCGGCGGCGAGCCGGAGGGCACGATCGGCCGACGCCGCGGAAGCGACCTCGCCGGTCAGCGCCATCCCGCGCGAGAGGCGCCGCGCGCGCACCCCGCTCAGATCGGGCTCGCCGGCGAGGATCGTACGCAGCGGCTCGAGGTCCAGCACCACCGCCACGACCCGCTCTTCGATCCATTCGTTGTCGTCGAGTACCGCCACGGAGGTGCGTCCGACGCCCTTCCCGATGACGTAGAGCACGTTCGGCGCGAGCAACTGCACGTCGGCGATCTCCGGGGAGGCGACCAGCACCGTCGTTGCGTCGTGGTCGAGGTGCAGTCGCCGGCTCTGCCCGAGGGTGAGGGTCAGCGTCGTCGGCGGGGAGTGATCGAGCATCACGGCCGTGGGCGCCTCAGGCTCGGGACGGGGATGCGACTGCGCGGCGCTGGGGGTCGCCGAGGGAGACGGGGGGCGCGCCGCGGAGGGCTCGGGCCTGGAGAGTTCGGATGCAAGCGCCGTGGAGCCGGACTGCGGCGCTGTGGACTCAGGCACAGGCGGCGTGGCGTCGGATTGCGGCATGTCGTGATTGGATGCAAGCGCCGTGGAGCTGGCCCCCGTCGCGATAGGCTGGGGCGGGCGCAGGGATTGAGCCTGTAACGCCGCTGGCGTCGCACCGGCCGCCGCCGGCGAGAGGGAAGACGAGCCCCCGGGCGGCGACGGGGAAGTCATGGAGCCAGCGAAGGCCGCAGACTTCAGGGTGGCGTCGTCCGCTGCCGGCGGCGGTGTTGGCGGACCGGACCAGGGCTCGAGATGCAGCATGAGACTCATTCGGTCCTGCGGTGTGATTCCCGCGGAGAGCGGGGTGTCCGGGTACGGCTGAGCAGGCGGCGGGCCGGGCACGTACAAACGCAACGCCAGGCTCGGGTCGAGTAGACGAGGCGACGGCGCGAGAACCGGGTCCTCCGGCTCGGGCCGTGCCGGTGCGACCGCGGACGGCCGGAGCGGTGACGTACTGCGCCCGATCTGGCTCGGTGCGGCGCCGGCCTGCGCCCGGGATACGTCCAGCGCCGTATCCGGCGCCATCGCCCGTGGGCTTGCCGGGGCCAGGATCCGGTGTTCCCGGCGCGACTCCTCGATGAGGCGCGAGAGGGTGGGGCCGTCGTCATCGGCCCAATAGGATGGAGGTTGCTCCGCGTATGCCCGGGCCGCATCGTCGATTCGCCCGGCCGCAACCAGCATGCGCACGAAGTTCGCGGCGATTCGGGGATGCCCGGACGAGCGCCGGAGCGCCTCCGCATAATGCGCCTCGGCCGCTTCGTGGTCGCCGTCGAGCGCGGCGGTGACGGCGAGTCCGTTCGCGATCCAGGCCGCCGAGGGTGTGTCCTGTCCGGGCGCCTGTGCGCTGCGGAAGTGTCGCCGGGCTGCCCGCGTCCTGCCTTGGACGAGCGCCGTCCGGCCTGCGCCGAGCAGCGCCTCCGCTTGCATCGCCGGCGTATCGGACGCTCGCTCCCCGGCTTGCAGGAAATACTTCTCGGCGGCAGTGAAGTCGCGATCCTGGAATGCGATGTAGCCCAGCCCGAGGAATGGCTCCGCGGCGTTGTCGAAGCGTTCGGCGAGCGCGAGGTAGAGCCTGCGTGCCACGTCAAGCTGTCCGGCGGCCAGCGCGGCTGCGGCGACCGGGAGACTGTTCCGGAGCAGCTCCCCGGTGTCCGGCGTATCGTTCTGCGACGGCCAGTTGGCGCAGGCGGCGAGAGAGGCAAGGAAGACAGCCGCCGCGGCCGCACGCAAGCGGTGCACGGGCGAAGATCGTGACGTCCTCGGTGCCGCCCTCATGTTCTACGCCACATATCCCTTGCAACTCACTGGCTTCATGCTCTTCGACCACGTCGAAGGGGAGTCATGATCACCTGAAGGAGCTTCGCGGAGAGACGAGATCGTTCGGGTCATCATGGGAGGTGAAGCATTCGGCGTGATTGCAATCTCGAAATGAGAGAATCCCGGAACATGGGTCCGGAGCACAGGCTCCCCGGCCGATGGCGCATCCGCTCGGGCAGCGGTAGACTGAGACGAGAACTTAACACTTTACACCAAGTAATTACCTATAGTTTATTGAATTGTGACGCGATTGGACTCTGGACGGCAGGCTGCGGCGGCGTCTCGCGGCCCCGGCGCGCATGCCGCGAGCGGACCGGCGCCGCCGGCTCGACATGCGGCCCGACGCATGAGCGCTCACTGCCCGTTCCGGCGCAAGCACAAGCTGAATCGTCGCGCCATGGTGCGTGATTTCGGACGGACGGGACGGAAGGGGACGTGTATGGAAGGCATCGTGGTGTGGGTCGTCTGCGGGCTGTTCGCCGCCAGCATGGTGTGCGATCTGCGCCGACGCCGGATCCCGAACGCGATCCAGCTCGCCCTGCTGGGGCTGTTTGCGGTGTACGCGGCCACTGGCGCGGCCGGGCCGCCGGGAGTGCTGTGGGTGCATCTCGCGATCGGTGCGGTGCTGCTTGCCGCCGGATTCGCGCTCTACCTGAGCGGTCGCTTCGGGGCCGGCGACGCCAAGCTGATCGCGGTGGCCGGGATGTGGATCGGACCCGCCGATCTGAGCCTCTTCCTGCTCGGTCTGGCCGCGTGCGCGTTCGCCCTGAGTCTGTTCGCCCTGCTGCCTTTCGAGAGGACGCGACGCCTGCGCAGCGAGCTTCCCTTTGCGGTTGCGATTGCGCCGCCGGCGCTGGCCGTTATGATCCCGCGCGCACTGTCGCACGGAATCTAGTCTGGGAGACGCCCGCCAGTGCAACGTTACCGCGTCGTAATCATGTTGGTGCTGTTCGGTGTCCTGCCCGTGGTCGCTGCCTTCTTCGTCGCGCTCTCGTTTCTTGGAGAACAGGAGGTGGAGCCGACGCAGGCCGAGGTGAAGCCGGTCACCGAAGAGGAGCCGCCGCCGCCCGAGCCGCCACAGACACGCCAGGTGTTCGCAGCCGCGCGGGCGATGCCGGCCGGTACGCTGATCGGGGAAGACGATCTGATCACGCTCGAGCTCGATCCGGATGCAGTCAGGAAGGAACATATCATCGTGCCCAACGAAGTCGTGCTCGAGGAAATCGTGCCCGGCGAGCAGGCGAGTCATCCGCTGCGCGGCCATGTGGTACGCGAGGCGCTCGCCGAGGGAGCGCCGCTAACCCGGTCGGCCGTCGTCGGGTCGGACGAGATAGGATTCCTCGCGGCGGTGCTGAGGCCCGGTGCCCGCGCGGTGACAATCCGGGTCGGACCGGCGACGAGTCACGCGGGGCTCATCGACCCGGGTGATCGCGTGGACGTAATCCTGACCGCCGAGCTTGCAGTCGATGGTGGGGATCGGAGCGTGTTCGCGCGTACGATTGTCGGAGATGTGCGCGTGGTCGCGATCAACCGGCAGGCCGGGAGCGGCGCGGATCCGCCGGAGCGTGGCGAAGATGGAAAGATCGTGCGTAAGGAAATAATGACCGCAACCCTGGAAGCCTCGCCGGCGCAAGGAGACCGCCTGGTGCTCGGCGAGCACGAAGGCAGTCTCTCGCTGGCGGTCCGCTCTCTCGCCGCCGTTACCGTTGCGCAGAACGCGAGCGAGGCGGAGGCGGTGGATCTGCGGGAGATGCTGCTGTCTTCTCCGGAGTTCACTGCGTCGGAGGAACGGCTGCGGCGCGCACAGGAGCTGAATGACTTGTCAATCCGGACGCAGATTGTCGAATCGAAGAAGCAACTGCGGGCTGCGGTGGAAAGCGGCGCCACGAAGCTGGATGCGGTACGGATCTTCCGCGGCAGCGAGCCCCCCGAAGAGGTCGTGTTCGAGCGCCAGTGATCGACGATCCGCTGAACGCCCGGCCAGCGCCCGCCCTCGAACCTGAGCTTGAATGCATGTCCAGTCGAAGCCAGCTTCACATTTCCCCGGTCCAGCCAAGCCCCGGCGAGGTACTTGGACGGAACGTCTTCGGCATGCATGAGAAGCTGTCAAGGAGCCGAAAATGAATTTTGATGAGCTCTTCACCCGTGCCGTGTCGGTGCTTCCGGTCGCGGTCAGGCAACGCCTGGACGGTGACTTTCCGCTCGACTGGACGGTGCTCGAGGACGCCGGGACCGGCACCGAGCTCGGCGAAGCGGTTCGCGCTCGCCGCCGCCTGCCCAAGCCGGTGGAGGTGCTCGTGAACCGGCTGATCCGGGATGTCGGGATCGTGCCGGCCGACCTCGCCGCCGGCGCCGAGCGCCAGGGGGCCGCGAGCGCGTGGATTCACTGGGTCACGATCGAGGCCGATGGCGAGAGCTACCAGCTCCGCAACGATCGCAGTGGGGATGTCCATACCGATGTCCGCCCCGAGGCGGTGGCCGGGTATGCCATCCTCGGCATGGATTTGGCGACCGCGGTGCATGACACCGTCGAGCGGTGGCTCGACGCCGGCGAGCACCATGAGGCGACCGCCGAGGACGAGCGGAACCATCTGGCGCAGTGCGCGGTACGGATGCACGCCCACCTGCAGGCGCAGCCCGAGACGATCTCGGGACACCGGACGGCGGCGAGCCTCGCGCGCACCCTTGAATACGCATGGAACACCCAGAGTGTCGAGGTGCGTGCGGCGCTCGCCGCCGTCCGGCTCAACACCGCGCGTGGAGCGTGCGCTCCGCGCAAGAGCTATTACGCCCCGGTGACCGGCCACCGTCTGCACGCCTGCGACGCGGGCGAGATCCGCTGGCTACGGGCGCTGGCCGCGCGCGCCGGAGTGGGCGCCGGGACGGGCGGGCCGGAGGGCGCGGCGCACGAGACGCCGGCGGCGGGAGAAGCCGCCGGCAAAGTCGCGTCAAGGGCCGCGACGCGGATCGGAGACGCCGGCGTACCGGAGCCCGGCTCCAAGACCGATGGGCCGGCGACGGGCACCCTGAAGCTTGGCTCCGCTCCCGAAGGGTTGATACCGGATGCGGAAATGGCCGGGCTCGAGCGCGCCGCGAACCACATGCCGGGTGCGGTCCGGCGGCGTATGGGCGCAGCCTATGGCGCCGGTGTCTCAGAGGCGCTGGGGCGGTTTCAGACCCCGGGCGAGGTCGACGCGCTCCGCACGGAAATGGGGCCGGCGGCGTCGGGAAGGAGTGCTCCTGCTCCGCGGTGGTTGGAAGAGCTGGCGGCCACGCTGCTGATGGACACCGGGGCGCAGACCCGGGAGGGCGTGCGCACTGCGAGCATGCGGCTCGATCCGAAGCGGCAATCGGACGGCGGGCATCAGGCAACCGAAGTCGAGACCGGGGCCTTTGGACATCTCACGCCGGCAGGACTGGTCGAGCAGGTCCGTTTGAGTCTCGCGTTTGCGCGTGACGCATGGATGGGACTGGTAGCGCTGCGTAACGCCGGTAAAGAAGGCGAGTGGGCCTTGAATGAAGCGCAAGCCGAAAGCAATCGGCTCTCGGTGAGCGAGCGCGAGACGCTGGAGGCGGCACGGGACATCGGACAAGCGCTCAGCCGTATCCAGCGTTCGTACGCCGGCGCGCACGGTGAGCGGGTGCCGAGCGCTCTGGAGCAGGCCGCGATGGCGGCGGAGACGCTCAAGACCGTCGGGCCGACGATCCGTACCGCCGCCGGATGGCCGGGCGCCGCGCCGGCGCCGAATGCGCGTGCCCCGAAGGACATCGCACGGATTGCGACCGTCGCTGAAGGCTTGCACGGGGAGATCCGCGCCATCGCCAATCGGCTCATTGCAGGGTGGGTCGCCGAGGTTCAGGCCTACGGGGAGAGTCGGAACGCATAGCGCGCGCTCTCGCCGGCCCGGCAGGATCGAGGCGGTATCGGGCGGTGGCATGAGGAGCGGCGGGGCGAAACCGAGAGATCTGCGGACCGGGCGCACGCCGGGCGTCACCACGGTAGCAGCGAAGGTGAGAGGTCAAGAGACATGAGATGGATGAAGAAGGTGCTGTTCGCGCTCGCAGCGCTGGCAACGGCCCTCTCGCCCGTTGCCGCGCTCTGCGACGAAACCTTCGAGCGTGCGCTCTCGCTTGCGTCCGAGAAGCACTACCCGGAAGCAAGCGAGGTGCTCGATTCGCTCCTGAAGCGTGAGCCGGGCCACCCCCGTGCACGCCTGCTGCACGGAATTCTGCGAGCGCGCACAGGGCGGGTGAGCGAAGCCATCGACATCTTCGAGGCACTCCGGCTCGACCACCCCGACATGTCCGAGCCGTACAACAACCTCGCGGTCCTCTACGCCGTGGAGGGCCGGCTCGATGATGCGCGCAGGACCCTGCTCGCCGCGCTGGAACGCCAGCCGGACGCCGTCATGTACGCGAACCTCGGCGATGTCTACACGAAGCTCGCGGGCCGCGCCTATGAGCAGTCCCGCGAGCTTGAATTTGGCGGCGGTGCAAGCCCGGAACAGAAGATGGACAAGACTTTCCCGCTTCCGGAGGCACCGATCGGCTCTTCGGAGACCGAGACGATGAAGACCGAGCTGCGGGATCCCATGGCCGAACGCCAAGCGCCCGCAACGGAATCGCAGAATACCGCGGCGGAGTCGAAGGAACCGGCGATGGGATCACGGAAAGCCGGGACGAAGTCCCACGAGCCGGTGATGGAGTCGCGAGGCGCCGCTACGGAGCAGCGGGAACCCGAGGTTGCCTCGGCCGGGACGCTTTCCGCTGCGTCCGAGGCCGCGTCCATGCCGGCCGCGTTTTGCGCGCACGCCGGAGGGTTCGAGGGCCGCCGTGCCGTCGCCGACGCGGCACTGTGGCTGCAATCATACGGTGCGGAGGTCATCGAGGTGCGTCACGAGGAGCGCCGGATTGCCAGCAGCTATCGAGTCTACCTGCCGCCGTTCACGAGCCGAGAGGAGGCGGTGGCGAAGATGCGCGAGATTCGCAATCGTGGTGTGCGCGACGTCGCGGTCATCCCGGACGGCGCCTTGGCGAATGGGATTTCGTTCGGGATATACGGGAAGGCGGACAACATGCACCGGCGCGTTGCCGCTCTCGTTCGGCTCGGCTACGCCGTCCGGTCCGCTGCCGACGACGTGGAGACTGTCGAGGAGTACGTGATCAAGGCGCGCGCAAGCGGCGCACCCGCCGCTCTGGACACTGCCTGGGCGTCGCGGTTTCCCGGGCACTCGCTCGAAGTCGTCGGTTGCGGCTGACGGCTCCGCCGCGCGCTGACTTCACTGCGCGCCGATGACACCGCAAAAGGTCAGGCCACGCTTTTCTTCACCTGCAAATGCAGTTCCGATCCCGGTCGCCAGGTTGGACGCAACGGGCGCAGTGCGCGCCAGCCGGCGGACGCCGCAGGCTCGTCCCCGCGCGAGCGAGCCTCTATAATCAGGGTCATTCACGCGCCCGTAGCTCAGTTGGATAGAGTACCTGGCTACGAACCAGGGGGTCGGGAGTTCGAATCTCTCCGGGCGCGCCATATGACAGGCTGAAAAGCGACAATTATATTGGAATGTCTGATTCCCGCTCTTCCCGCGAAGAACGAACCGGGAATCTATTGGGAATCATCCGGAATCCAATCCCGGTCGTGGCATGCAGCGCCTGAGTGATGATTCGCAGCGCCGATCCGTATGCGATGCGCTGTTCGGGACTCGAATCCGGACGTTGACGACCGGTTCCTCCAGTTCGACGAGAGTGTCGTGCGCAGCGCGGGCGCGGTGCACTGAAGCGTCTGCGCCGGTTCCCCGGCACGTCGCCCAGGATGTCCAGGCCGTGCAGGCGCCGGCGCCCGGGTGGTGTCAGGGCGACGCCCGGTTTGCCGCCCATGGGTCGATGAGCGCAATCCCGCAGTGCTCGAAGTCCGCGCCATTGCGCGTCGCCACCGCGGCGTCACTGGCGCGGGCGATGGCGGCGATCTGGCAATCGGCCTCCAGGATCGGCCGGCCCATGGACCGGCGCGAGGCGGCAATCGCCGCATAGGCCTTGGCGGCGGCGCTGTCGAAGGGCAGCACGCGTCCGGCGAAGTCCTCCCGGACCACGGCGTCGACCTCGGCGGTGAGGCGATCGCGGCGCCGGCCCGCCGGCAGGATAGCCGCGCCGGCGCGCAGCTCCGCCTCGCTGACGGCGGTCAGGTAGAGTTCGGCCGAGTCCTGCCCGGAGAACCATGTCATGACCGCGGGCTCGGGCGTCATCCGCATCAGTTCGGAGACCACGTTCGTGTCTATGACGATCATGGCCGGTGC
>JAKZYK010000137.1:0-6436 GCA_047514485.1 Gammaproteobacteria bacterium | reverse complement strand
CCAAGGAGCACGACGGCGACGGTCGCGCCGGCGGCGACCGCCATCATCAGACCGGGCGCACCCATCGCCCGGGGCACCGCGAGCCAGTAGCCGAGCGGGACCATGACGATCCAGAACGCGAAGACGTACAGCACGGTCGCGGGCCAGACGTCCGATGCGCCGCGAAGCGCGCCCATGAGCACCGCCTGCACGCCATCCGGGATCGTCGCGAGCGCACCCACGAGGATCGCCGGAGCGGCGATCGCGAGCACTGCCGCGTCGGTGGTGTACAGCGTTGCGAGCCAGGCCGGTGCGAGGCTGAGTGCCACCGCAACCACCACCAGATAGACCAAGGCCAGACCGACGGCGATCCATCCGGCCCACCGCACTCCGGCCAAGTCCCCGCGACCCACGGCGTTTCCGACCCGAATACTGGCCGCGGTCGAGAGCCCGATGGCGCCCATGAACGCGAGGGAGAGCAGGTTCATCGGGATCGAGTAGCCGCCGACCTCGGCTGCGCCGAGCAGGCCGGCGATCAGGGTCATCGTCGCGAACGCGCTCGCTTCCAATCCGTGCGCGATCCCCATCGGCAGCCCGACCCGGCGCATGCGCGGACCGAGACGATCGGCCGGATCGCTCGCGGCCATGATGCCGAAGCGCCGCCGGCTGATGAACCGGAGTACGTACAGCGCAGCGGCGGCGAACATGCACCAGCGAACGATGCTCGTCGCGAACGCTGCGCCTTCCGCACCGAGCGCCGGAAACCCGCCGTGGCCGAAGATCAGAAGCCAGTTCAGGCCGATGTTCAGAACATTCGCGCCGATCACGATCACCATTCCCGGGACCGGGCGGCCGATACCTTCGAGAAAGAAGCTCGTCGCCACGTACAGCAGCACTCCCGGTAGTCCGAAGCCGAGCGCCGCCAGCACGCGACCACCGCCGGCTGCGAGATCCTCGGGCTGCCCGGTCGCGAGCAGAAACGATTCCCCGAACGCGCACGCGATCGCCATCACCGCGCCGGCGACGATCGCGTGTGCGAGGGCGGTGCGCCAGATCGCGCCGCAGCGCTCCGGGTTGCCGGCTCCGACGGCCTGGGCGGTCATCACGATCGTGCCCATCAGCAGCCCGATCCCCACGAGCAGCAACGGGATCTGCGGTGCAGCCGCGACCGCGTAGTAGGCGAGATCGTCCCCCGACGCATGGCCGCTCATCGCGGTGTCCATCACGACGATCGTCAACACCCCGAGCCGGGCGAACATGACGGGAGACGCGAGACGCATGGTCTCGCGCAGGTGTGCACGCAGTGTGTGCGGGCGATCCGCGGAGTGGTAGCGCATTTCGGGTGCCACTACCGGCCGCGCGCCTCCGGCGAGTCCGGGTCTCGATTCCCCGCCGCGCGTGCTCCGGCGGACCCGCCCGCGATCCGCCCGAATACCGCCCCCGACATCAGCCCCGTGCCCCCGGGATAGTTGAAGTAGAACAGTCCGCCGACCAGCTCTCCGGCGCCGTACAGCCCCGGGATCGGCCGCTCTCCGGTATCGAGGACGCGGCCCTGGGTGTCGACCTTGAGCCCCCCGAACGTGAACGTGATCCCGCAGGTGACGGCGTACGCCTCGAACGGCGGCGTGTCGAGGGTTTGCGCCCAGTTCGATTTCGGCACCTCGAGTCCCTCGGTGCAGCGCCCGTCCTTGATCGTCGGGTCGAACGCGACATCGGTGCGCACCGCGGCGTTGTAGGCCGTGACGGTGCGCAGGAAGCCGGCCGGATCGACGTCATCAAGCTTCCCGGCCAGCGCTTCGAGGGTGTCGGCGGTCACCTTCGTGACCTCGCGGATCCGGTACTCGTCGCGCAGCAGGTGCGCCACCTTCGCATCGAACACCTGCCACGCGAACTGCCCCGGCTGCTCCAGCATCGCACGGCCGTACTCCGCGTAGGTGTAGTTGCGGAAATCCGCGCCCTCGTCGACGAAGCGCTCGCCGCGTGCGTTCGCGATAATGCCGAACGGATAGCTGTGCTTCTGGAAGCCGTCGCCGACCGAGAGGTCCCCGAACTCCGGCGCGTTCCGATCCCACCCCACGGAGTGGCACCCCGACCAGTTCCCGCAGGACATCGCACCGGCGTCGAGCGCCATGCGAATTCCGTCCCCGGCGTTGAACCGCGTCCCGCGCACCCTCGCGAGATCCCAGCCGGGGCCGAGGTAGCGGGTACGCCACTCGGCGTTCGATTCGAAGCCGCCGCATGCAAGCACGACGGCGCGCCCGCGCACCGCGAACGCACCATCTCTGCCTCGCACGACGACGCCTCGCACCGCGCCGCCCTCCTCGATGAGCGACGCCGCGCGCGATTCGTAGAAAATCTTGATGCCTTCGCGCTCGCAGGTCCTCGCCAGATTCCCGACGAGCCCGGGGCCGCCGCCCCATGTCTCCACCGCGAGACCGCCCCAGAACCGGAAGCGCCCGTCGATTTGGAACGCCTGGCGGCCATAGGAAGGTTGGAAGCGGACCCCCTTGCTTCGCATCCACACCATGGTGTCGAGGCTGTTCTCGACGAGGGTTTCGACCAGGTCCGGATGGCAGCGGAAGCGGGTCACCCGCGCCATGTCGTCGTAGTACTGCTCGCGCGTGTACTGTCCGAAATCGGTGTTCTCGATTTCCTGCGCGGAGAGATCCATCACCTTGACGAGATCCTCGACGCCGTCGAACACGACCCGCATCGCGCCCGCGGTGAAGCGGCTGTTCCCTCCGCTCTCGGCCTCGGGCGCCGCCTCCAGTATCACCACGCCCGCGCCCTGCTCGCGCGCGGCCAGCGCGGCGCACATCGCCGCGTTGCCGGCCCCGACCACGACTACGTCACTCTCGCGATCCGCCATCTCGTGCTCTCCTTGTTCCAGGTGGCCGCCGGTAAAGCCGGATTCATGCGGGCACCATGCGGCGTCCCGTTCGCGCCGGTATCGCGCCGCGGGGCCGCGCACCGAAACCCTGCAACGAGTCTAGCCCGCATTCCCCGCTGCCTCCCCGCCCTCCCCTCGCTCACAAGGCCCGGCCCTGGCGCGTGAGCTGGCGTTCGCGGTATGCGACGTAGAGCCCGCCGGAGAAGATCACGAGCGACCCCAAGAGGGTCCAACTATCGATCAGCTCGCCGAACAGCAGCCACGCGAACAATGCGCCCCAGACGAGCTTGGTGAAGTCGAACGGGAGCACCACCGTCGTCTCCGTGAGCCGCAACGACTGCGTCATGCAGATCTGGGCGAGGGTGCCCGCGATGCCGACCGCGGCCAGCACCGCAAACTCGCCGGCGCTCGGCCATGTCCATACGAAGAGCGCGCAGACCAGCGTCATGGGGCTCATCAGCAGCACCATGTACGCGGTGATGGTGACCGCGGAATCGGTGCGTGTCAGCGATTTGATGAGGATCATGACGTAGCCCCATACCGCGGACGACGCGAGCACGAGGACGGGCCCGAGCTCGATCGGCTGGACCCCGGGACGGATGATGAGCAGCGTCCCCGCAAACCCGACCGCGATCGCAGTGATCCGGCGCGCGCGGATCTGCTCGCCGAGGATCAGGACCGCGAGCACCGCGGTGAACAGCGGCGAAGTGAATGCGAGCGCCTGCACGAGGACGACCGGGGTGATGCTGAGCGCGTAGAAGAAGGAGAGCATTGCGACGACGTTGAGCGCCGCGCGCACGCAGTGCAGCCCGAAGCGCCGGGTGCGAAGCGGGCGCCACCCGTGGGTGATGAAGCTCGGTGCGAGCACCAGGAGCCCGAAGACGTTCCGGAAGAACGCCGCCTCGAACGGATGGATCGATTGCGTGACGTGACGCACCCCGACATGCATCACGCCGAAGAACACGCACGCGAGCACCATGAAGCCGATGCCCTTGAGCGCATTCGACGCGGACCGTTCGTCGTCTGCTTCCTGCCGAGCCTTCACCCTCGATCGCCCTTCGGAAACAGCGTCACCGGGCTCGCCTTGAGGACACTGGAGGAAAGATCAGGGCCGGGAGAGCCGAACGGCACGTCCACGGCCGAGTTCACCGCCACGAGTTCGAACACCACGCTCGCGGATGGATTCAAAGCCAGGATCGAACGCCGCGCCTCCGGTGGGACCCGGATCCGGGATTACCGGATCGATTCCGCGATCCGGAGCGTGCGCCGGGCCTTCTCCACGATCGGATAGTCGATGAAGTACCCGTCGACCTGGATGGAAGCGGAACCCTTGGCCTCGGCTTCCTCGAACGCCGCGACGTAGCGTTTCGACTTCGCGATCTCGTCGTCGGTCGGGGTGAACACCGCGTTGACCGGACCCACCTGCTCGGGGTGGATGCAGAGCTTGCCCTGAAACCCGAAATCCCTCGCAAGCTCGGTCGAGCGCCGGAGCGCGTCCATCTCCCCGAGATGGATGAACACCGTATCGATTGGCGGTTCGAGTCCGGCCGCGCGCGATTCGACGACAATCGCGGCTCGGGCGTGGTCGAGCTCGCGCTCCTCGCGGGTCCATCGCATCCCCACGTCGAGGGTGTAGTCGCCGGCTCCGAACGAGAGCCGCCGCACCCGGGTGCCGGAGCACGCGATCTCCCGCAGAGCGGCGATGCCACGGCCAGTCTCGATGATCGGCATGAGGTCGATGCCGCCCGGCGCGAGGCCGCGGGCCCGCTCGAGTGCCGCGATGGTCCAGTCGACCGCCACGAGTTGCGCAGCGGACTCGACCTTTGGCAGCACGATGCCGTCGACACCCTGAGCAACCACCGCCCGCAGGTCCTCGAAGCAGAACGACGTGTCGAACGCGTTGATCCGGACATAGCCAAGGGCCTGGCGCGATGTCTGGAACGCAGCAACCACCTTCTCGCGGGTGGCCGCTTTCTCGGCGACTGCAACGGCGTCCTCGAGGTCGAGTACAACCGCGTCCGCGTCCAGCGTGAGCGACTTTTCGACGCGTCGGGCGTGATTGCCCGGTGCGAACAGCAACGATCGGAAGACGAGCATGGCGATCCTCGTTTTGTGCTCGTTTGCGAGGCCATCATCGATACATGGTCCGCCAGATTGCGGCGGCCATACCGAAGTGCGGTCTGGTCCGGTATTCCAACCCCAATGCCGGACAATGGAGCGGGTACTACGCCAGCCGCCGAGGCGATTGCGAGTCGGGTCGCGCGAGGCTTGCCGCGGGCGCCGACAGCGTATCGGGAAACTTCATCCCGGCGAGCCGGGAGACTGTCGATGGCTTGCGCCGCCGCGGCTCGACTGCGGCTGCCATCAACCACTGCGAGCACAGGCAGTGTATCGAATCATCCTCCATGTTTCATCGATAGCGTTCGCCCTCATCCCTGCGATAGCCCCAGGCAGCCAGCAGAAAGCCGGCGACGGTATAGCCGGCGAGCCAGAGCCACGAGGACACCGGCCACGGCGCTTGCGCGATCACCCTCCAGGCCAACTCTGCGATATGCCGGGTGACCAGGCATTTCGACAACACGTCAAGCGCGTCGGGGAAGAGCTCGGGAGAGATGAACAGGCCCCCGCCGAACGCGAGACCGAGATAGGCGACATTGGCGATCGGCAGAGCTGCGCGCGAGGACACCCAGTAGCCGATAGCGATGCCGAGCAGAGCCAGGGGCACGCTGCCTGCCGCCAGCACGAGACCAAGGCGCAGCCAGGCTGTGACACCGAGATCGACCGGCATGAAGACGTGCGCGACCAGGATGACCAGTGCCGCCGCAAGTACGGCGAACAGCACCGCCGGCACGACGGTTCCCGCCAGACGGACGACGATCGATGCGGGCAGAATTCGCTCGTAGGTCGACCAGGGAGAGGTCCGACTCTCGGCGATACCCACGCCGAACTGGAAGAACGCGATTCCCATCACGGCAATGATTGTGAAGGACGCCATGATCCCGTTGGCCTCGACGGTCGTGTCCGCGAGTCCGGCGCCGAGAAAGATCAGGATCAAGCTCGGCACGGCCAGCGTTCCCACGATATAGGCGGGTGTGCGCAGAAGCGACAGCACCCTCACCCGGATATGGGCCATGGCCAGCATCAGGGTCCGTCCCGCGTCAAGCTGACAAAGGCTTCTTCGAGCCTCGCAGGCAGCACTTCCAGCTCACTGAAGGCGCAACGCGCCTCCACCAGGCGCCGCACGAGAAGATCCGCGTCGGGGGTGTAGAGCGTGACGACGCCCGCCTCGAACGCACACCGCGTAACGGGTGCAATGTCCGGCACCGCCGCCGCCTTGAACCGCACGCGTCGCAACGCGACCCGATTCGTGATGTCCTGGCGCGTGCCTTCCGCGACCAGCCTCCCACGGTTGATTACCGCGATACGCTCGGCGAGCTCTTCGGCCTCTTCCAGGTAGTGGGTCGTCAGCAGAACCGTGCCGCCGCGCTCGTGGAACGAACGCATCGTGTCCCACATCAGGCGGCGAGCTTCCACGTCGAGTCCGGTCGAGGGCTCGTCGAGAAAGAC
>JAKZYK010000136.1:0-2824 GCA_047514485.1 Gammaproteobacteria bacterium | reverse complement strand
CTGCGAATGAACTACAAGCTCTGGGAAGAGCCGGGGCCGCCGGACTTCGTGCTGGAGGTGGTGGCTTCTGCGCGGACACGGCGGGAAGCACAGGGCCCCAAGCGTGCGCTCTATGCCCGGCTGGGAATCCGGGAGTACTGGCTCTTCGACCCCGTGGGCAGGTATCTCGCACCGCCGCTACAGGGATTTCGCCTGCATGGTGGCGACTACCATCCGTTGCCGGCGCGGCTGGTGGGTGGCGCGCCGGTGCTGCGCAGTGACGCTCTCCGGCTCGACCTGCGCGTGGAGGACGAGACGCTGCGTTTCCATGATCCGGCGAAGAGAGAGGATCTTCTCACCTACCGGGAGCTCGCGGCGGTCCTCCGGGATCTCAGAGCGCGCAACACCGGGCTCGAATTCGGCCACCGGCTGCCGTCCGACAAGGCTCCTGGAGCGGTTCTTCCTGGAGGGCTTCTTCCCGACCATGAGGAATTGGAGGCGTTCGTCCGGCACATGAGCGCACGCAACGCGGAGCTCGAGGGCCTGCACGCCGGGCTTGCGCCATACCCCGACCGCGGCGGGTGACGGCCGGTCCGGGGAGGACGGATCAGCAATCGGCCGGGAGGTTGCGCCCGTTCGTGCGCCGCCGCACCTCGGCCACTCGCTCCAGCAAATCGGACGGCGTGTCGCATTCGATCAGCGCCGCAAGCACGCCGTCGAACACCTCCTGATCGGTGACGCCTTCGAGCACCGCCCCGAGACGGGCCGCCGTCTCCGCATCGAACTTCATCTCCGCCTGTATCCGCATCGCCTGGACGTCGTCGGAGTTCTCCATTCGGTTCACCTCCGTCATGTCCTCTGCCTCGATGTTCAGCCCCGTCTGCCTCGCCCGCCAGGCGGTCCACGAGAGCATGATCTTCTCCAGGTCCCGCAACTCCGGCGCCCGCAGCCGCCGGCACAAGGCGCCCACCAGTTCCGGCAAGCCGGGAAGGGAGCCGAGCGCTCCTGGGGCGAACGCCGCTCCTCGTTGTCGGGCATGCGCGGGAAGATTGGGCTGACCAAGGCAGAGGATGGCGCCTGGTACGCGGCGCAGGGCTGCGCACTCAACACATGGATCGCAAAACGTGAAGACGATCCGAAGCTTCCCGGTGAAGCCGGCATCGAGAGCATCTGCCAGCGCACGCTCGCACTCATCGGGATCGCCGCAGCGAGAACGCTCTCACGGGTGTTCGCGGGAGAGCAATGCGTGCTGAGCGAACGCAGCGACCGGTACTTCGATCGAGCCGGCGCTCGCGTGCTACCGCGTCACCAGGAAGAGCTCTGCCAAGCCTGCGGGTGGCCGTCCGCGCTCAAGTACGACTGGGGACGGAAAGAAGAACCGCGCTGGGAACAAGCCTACGCGATCCTCGCCCGGCACAGCCGAGACCCGACGCGAGCCGAAGGACTCCTCACCCGAATCCTCGCGGCGAGCTGGGCACTCGGACACACCGATCTGCATCGACGCAACCTCGGGTTCGTACACACGTCGCCGGACGAGGACTTCGGGGTGCAGGTTGCGCCCATGTACGACGTCTCCAGCGGAATCGGGATAGAGCATACGGTTCGGTTCCGGATGGCGATCGGAATCGCCCGCCAGAATTTCTTTCAAGGCATCGGTCCGGCCCAATGGCTGGAACACGCGAAGAGCACTCGGCAAGACCGCGAATCGGTGCTCGCAATCGTGAGTCAGACTCTGGCTGAATTGCCGGAGGCGCTTGCCGAGGCTCGCGCCCGCGCGCGAGAAGAAGACGAGAACCGCAATCAGCCAGCGGTCGACCGGCGAGTGGAAGGGATGTTCGTCTACATCGAAAAGCGCCGCCAAGTGTGGGAGGAGACCCTTGGCCGCATGCGAGCGACAGGCGCGCGGGGACTCGGCGAGCAGGCGACGTCCCCTGAGCTCCCGTAACGAAATCTCGACATGTCCGCGAATCTGCGGCTCAATCCCAATGGATGTAGGGCGCGCCGGGTGTAGGCGCCGGGGCCGAACGCTCGGCCCGGCGGCTGACACGCAGACGGGTCTTCGGCGCTGACGCGGTTCGGTGTGGTCGTGTGGTCAGCCTGTCTCGGTTGCGGCGATGCGAAGCTTCCCGCCGGTGGGCGAACGCGGCTGCCGGATGACGATGTCGATGTCGCGGCCGAGCGCGGTCAGGAGGCGGAACAGGCGCTCGAGCGAATACTCGCGAAAGTCGCCCCGAAGGAGGCGCGAGACGTCGGGCTGGGAAAGGCCGAGCAGTCGCGCGGCCTCGGTCTGGGTGATGCGGCGCTGCCGGACGATGCTGTCGATGCGGCTGACGACTTCCGCCTTCAGCAGGTGCGCGTCGGCGTCGGGAAGGTCGAGATCCGCGAAGACGTTGCCGCTGCCGCGTTCGACGGTCGAGTCGGATGTATTCATCGTTCTACCCTCCGCCATGCGTGTCCCGGAAGTGCTGTTCGGCGACCCTCAATCGGTGCCGGACCAGGTCGAGTTCCTGTCTCGGCGTGGCGATCCCCCGTTTGGCCTTCTTCCGGAAGGCGTGCGGCTTCTTCGGGGGGATATACTCAATTCGCGGGAGAGGTATGCTGCATCTCTCGATCAGGAGGCGACATGAGCGCTGCTTCGTTCGATGCTCTCGGTACGGACGGTGTCCTCGGGTCGGCGGCGTACCGGCCGGAGAACTTCCCCGGCTGCGAATCGTTCCACCTGCCGGCGAGCGAGCTCGACCATTACGAAGGCCGTCTGGAGTTCTGGGACGGGCACACCGAGACGGCCTGGAAGGTCTGCGAGCCTACCTCCATCTACCACGAGCACCTGCTCACACGCTCTGTG
>JAKZYK010000135.1:0-2880 GCA_047514485.1 Gammaproteobacteria bacterium | reverse complement strand
AGGACGCCTTCCACCTTGCGTTCATCCACGCGGTCACGGGGGGACGGAACCAAGAGGGAGCCCTCGACGGCCGAAGCGTCGCATACTGCAGGAAGATGCACGAAATCTGCGACTTCCCCCAACCGAGATGCGTGCTCCTTCTCCCACGTCGCGAGACGGACGCATGGGCGCTGGCCGATCCGAACGCGGTTCTCGAGGCTCTGGGATACAGGGGGCCAGCCGCCGGCTTGGGGCTACCGAGCAACGCGAGCGAGGCGGAAGATCACCAGAACCCCAAGTCATGTCTCAGTTCCGCCCTGCGCCGGGTCAGCAACAACCCGCGGCGCCGAGCGCGCACGCTGCTGCCCGCCATCGCCCAACGTCAATCGATCGCCGAGTTGAGACGATCGGCATCCTTCAGCGACTTCGAATTCCGACTCAAGACGGCGCTGCAAGATGTTGGCGTCCTGGCGCCTGATTGACAATCGCAAAGCGAAGACCTGGACGACCTCCTTCAAGTCCAGCGCGACTATTTCGGCGCCCACACCTATGAGCGCGTCGACCGCCCGCGCGGCGAGTTCCTTCACACGAATTTGACCGGGTACGGCGGCGACATCGTGTCGCGGTCGTATACTGCCTAGCGACATGACATCGCTCCTCCATCCCGGTTACTTACGACGCGGGCGTTGCGAGCATCGACCCCGAAGTGCATGCCGCCCTGGTGGTCCGACATCGTGCACTACGGCGTGCGAGAGGATGACGGGCTGATCGACTACGACGACGTCGCGCGCCCGGCCGAGCGCCATCGACCGAAGCTGATCGCCCGCGGCGGTTCGGCCTATCCACGCGCGATCGACTTCGGTCGCTTCCGCGCGATCGCCGACACCGTGGGTGCGATTCTTCTCGCCGATATGGCGCACTTCGCGGGCCTCGTCGCGGGCGATGTCCACCAAAATCCTCTCCCGCATGCCCAGGTCGTCACCGCGACGACGTACAAGAATCTTCGCGGGGTTCGCGGCGGCCTGATCCTGTCGAACGACCCGGCGCTCGAGCGAAAGCTCAATTCAGCCGTGTTTCCGGGAACCCAGGGGTCGGTGATCCTCAATGCCGTCGCGGCCAAGGCGGTGTGCCTCGGTGGGGCGCTACGCCCGGAGTTCAAGGCCTATGCCCACGCCGTCCTCGACAATGCCCGCACCCTTGCCGCGACCCTGGTCGCGCGCGGCGTCGACATCGTCACCGGCGGCACCGATACGCCGCTGATGCTGGTGGACCTCCGACGACGGGGTCTGACCGGAGCCGAAGCGTCAGAGAGCCTCGAGCGCGCGGGCCTCACCTGCAACAAGAACACGGTGCCCGGAGACACCCAATCGCCGATGGTGACATCCGGTCTCCGGTTCGGTGTGTCTACCGGCACCACCAGAGGCTTTCGGGCAGCGAAGCTCGAGTCGATCGGACACCGCGTCGCCGACATGCTCGACGCACTCGGCCTTCGAGGCGCCGCACCGTCGAATCCGCAGATCCGGATCCGCGGTGCGGTCGCGGAGATCACCCACCGCTTTCCGAACTATGGTCGGACATGACGGCGCGCCCCGCCGAAGTGTGCTGTCCGTCACCGGGCTACCACAGCCATCGCCCCGCATCCTCCACCGTCCACGCCTCGTCCCCGTCCGGGCGGCGCTCTCGGGTCACCCGGATGCGCCCGTTCGTCACCCGCACCGCCATCCGCTGGAACTCGAACATCGCCTCGCGCAACGCCTCCGGCGCGTCGTCGTCGAACGGCTTGAAGGTGTCCATGCCGATTCGATACGCGCGATCGTTCAGCCTCTCCATCGAGAACCGCTGAAAGCACGCATCGAGCAACCCGGTAAAGAGCGCCGTGCAATCGGCCGCACCGGTCCCCTCGATGCCGAGCGCCTGGCGCATCTCCCACGTGTACTGGATCGCGAGCATGCGCATCGTCTTCGCGACGATGTGATGCGCCTGCATCTCGCCGTGGCTCGCGAGCAGCGCGTTCACCGTTTCGCGTGCATAGCCGGACGAGAAATTCCGGCGCGCACGCAGCAGCCGCTCCTCCGGCCACGCTTCCCGGTCGAGCTTCGGCGCGGTCTCCGGATCGAACTCCGGGGTCCTCGTCACGTGCTCGAAACGGTAGATCTCCTCCGGCGCGAGATCATGGTCGTACTCGAAGAAGTAGCCCTCGTCGTACGGCTCGCCCTCCATGATGAACTTCGTCGCCACGTAGCCGAGACGCGGGCAGCCCATGAGGCGGCCATTGCGCGGATGCCACGCGGAGAAGATCGTGCGCCGCAAGCCCCCCGGCATCGCCAGCATTCCCACCCCGTCGTAGACCCACATCGGCGCCTTGTAGCGGATCCACGCCTTGCGATCGGACTCCTCGCAGAACTCCATGTCGAGGCCGCCGATGATGTTCGTGTGGTAGTGATACTTCGCGGCCGCGACCGCGGGCGTATCCTCGTGAATACCGAGCTTCTCGAGCCCCTCCCGATACCGATCGGCCTGGTGGTTGCACAGCACGTCGAACCACAGCTTGTGCAGCGCCGCCTCGCCAAGCTCGCGATAGGTGACCGCGGTAAGCCCGGAAAACATCCTGCCCCACAGCCGCGTGGAGATCGCGCAACGCCGCGCGAGCTTCGGATCGATTTCACTCACTGCAACCTCTCCCTTGTTGCCCACCGCTGTTGCGCACCACCTTGGGCTTCGATCGCGAGACAATGCCCCACATCGGCTCCGAAGCAGTCCGTAGGTCGATGAGATGGTCTCCTCCCTCTCACTTCCTCGGCGTCGAATGCGCCATGATGGAGGTCCGATCAACCATCTGCGAGCAAGAAGGAGGAGACCGTGAGCGAGATTACGACGATCGGTTTGGACTTGGCAAAGCAC
>JAKZYK010000134.1:0-5642 GCA_047514485.1 Gammaproteobacteria bacterium | reverse complement strand
GCTGAGTCCATTGCCTCAATTTTGCGAAAGATGCATCCAATTGCGTTGACCGATCGCGGATGCGGGCTCGCGCGATGATGGCCGGTAAGGCACCAGGGGGAAGCGGACCTCAATCGCTCAGCGGTGCACGAAGTGCAGCGCCGTCGTGATCCGCTACATCATCCGCCGCCTGCTCTTCGCGATACCCACCCTCATCGCGATCAGCTTCATCGTATTCGCGCTCCTCGATCTCGCCCCCAACGACCCGACCGGACAGCTCCCGCTCACCATCCCGCCCGAGGTGCGCGCCCAGATCCGCGAGTCCCTCGGGCTCGGACAGCCCTTCCACGTGCGCTACTTCAAGTGGGCGGAACAGTTCTTCATCAACGAGCCGCTCAACATCGTCGAGCAGGCATTCGGGGTGGAGATCGGCGATTCGAGCGAGCGCCTCCGGGTACGCTCGTGGGCGACTCGAAGTCCGGTGGTGGATCTCATCGTCGAGCGGATGCCGCAGACGCTGTGGGTGGTGGGGCTCTCCTACATCGTGGGGATCCTCATCGCCATCCCCATCGGCATCATCTCCGCCTACCGGCAGTACTCATGGTTCGACCAGGTCGGCACCTTCGTGTCCATGGTGGGGTTCTCGGTGCCGACCTTCTTCACCGGGCTGCTCGCGATCATCATCTTCAGCGTGATGCTGCAGTGGCTGCCGTCCATCTACGACACCACCCACCGGGTGACGGACCTCGCGAGCTTCTGGGTGCACTTGAAGCAGCTCGTGATGCCGGTGCTGGTGCTGGCGCTTTTCAACGCGGCACAACTGAGCCGCTTCATGCGCTCCGCGATGCTCGACAACCTGAACCTCGACTACGTGCGCACCGCCCGCGCCAAGGGCATGCGCGAACGGGTGGTGCTGCTCGTCCACGTGCTGCGCAACAGCATGATCCCGGTGGTGACCCTGATCGCGCTCGGCATCCCCACCATCTTCAGCGGCGCCATCATCACCGAGCAGATCTTCCGGGTGAACGGCCTCGGCCAGCTCCTCATCATCGCCATCCAGGGGGCGGACATCCCGCTGGTGCAGACGCTGACCTTCATGTTCGCGGTGCTGATCGTGCTGTTCAATCTCGTGGCCGACGTGCTCTACGGGATCCTCGACCCCCGCATCCGTTACGAGTAGCGAAACGCGATGCCGACGCCGCCCCAGACCCTGAATCCGCTGCACGAAGCGCAGGTGCATCGCTCGCTGTGGATGGACGTGTGGCTCGCGTTCCGCAATCACACCGGGGCTGTTCTCGGCGTAGTGGTGTTCTCAGTCATCGTCCTCGCCGTCGCGCTCGGCCCCTTCCTCCACGACGTGGACCCCCAGCACCTCGACATCCGGGTGAAGAACCAGGGGCCTTCGCTCGCCCACCCGATGGGCACCGACAACCTCGGCCGCGACATGTTCGCGCAGGTGCTCGCGGGCGGGCGCATCTCGCTCGCGGTGGGTTTCACCGCGATGCTGCTCTCGCTCGTTCTCGGAACCGTGGTGGGCGTGCTCGCCGGCTACTTCAACCGCCTCGACGGCCCTTTGATGCGGGTCACCGATCTATTCCTCGCGCTGCCATTGCTGCCGTTGCTGCTGGTCATCCTCATGCTGTTCCGTGACACCCTGCGCGCCGCGTTCGGGCCGGAGACCGGGATCTTCCTGCTCATCGTGTTCGTCATCGGCATCACGAGCTGGATGCAGACCGCGCGCATCGTGCGCGGCGACGTGCTGGCGCTGAAGGAGCGCGAGTTCGTGACTGCGGCGCGCAGCATCGGCACCCGCCGGCGGCGCATCATCACCCGCCATGTCCTGCCGAACGTGCTGAGCCCGATCCTGGTGTCGGCGACGCTCGGAATCGCCAACGCCATCATCACCGAGTCGGCGCTGTCCTTCCTCGGGCTCGGCTTCCCGCCGGACTTCCCTACCTGGGGCCGGTTGCTGTTCGACGGCGCGAACTTCATGACCCTCACGCCGGCCCGCGTGCTCTGGCCGGGGCTCGCGATCTCGCTCACGGTGCTGAGCGTGAACTACATCGGCGATGGGTTGCGCGACGCGCTGGACCCGCGGATGCGGGGGACGTAGTCGGACTTGGTGTCGATGGTGGCCATTGCAGCCGGCGACGCAAGCTCAACCGGGTAGAAACGCCTTGAACCAGCCGATGCGCCGGTAGAACTCTCTCGACAAGGCGGCGCGGGTCGGCTGCGGATTGGCAGCGATCAGGGCGCGCAGCAACGCCATCTCTTCGGCGGTGAAGTCGCGGCCGTAACAACGGCACTCGATCTCGCCGGTCATCGCGGCGTCATGAAGGCGCGCTTGCGGTCCTCGCTCATCGACCATGGCAGCCAGGGCGACAGGTCGTCCGGCGGCTTGCGGCCATTCTTCGCGCAGGCTTCGAGCCACGCATCCAGCCAGCGCAGGACGTCGATGCCGTTCATCGAGAATCGCGGCCCCTGCTCATCGTTCGAGCCGACTCCTCAGATGTGCAACCTGCATTCGAATACCGCCTCGCCCGGTTAAGGAAGATTTCAGTGTCCGTGCACAAATCGGCAAGAAGACCTTCAGTGCCAGCCGAGATCCGCGCTCTACGCTCTCCATTGCGCTATCGACTACCTGACGACAAACCAGCATCAAGCACGATCTGAAGGAGTCGATAGAGAAATGACACCGCCAGCGACTCGACGCAGTGCACACCGGACAAACACCGCGCCGGGGTGTGGATACCAACGACGCACGTCGGTGCCACTGCACGAGCCAGCGGGTCCGAAGATCGCATCGATGAAAGGCACTGGAGACGACAATGACGAATCGACACGACAAATTGCGGACTGGATTGGCTATCGCCGCCGTAGTTTCGCTCGTTACCACAATCGTGCTGAGTGCGCCTGCCACCGAGCGCGCCGCAGACGCTGTCGGCGCGACGAAGAACGTGCGAGTCCATGAACACCGCACGCTGCCAGTGGCAGGTCTCGGGCGGCTGACGGTGCATGTCTGGCGACGCGACACCGAGGTCCAGGTCGCGGCGCTCGACGAGCGTGGAGCGATGGTGGTGCTCCGAGTCGGTACCATGCACGATGGAACCTCGAGCGTGACCGCTCCGATGCAGGGCGCACTGTCGGCCAGGACTCGATCCATCGACGCGGACGGCACGGTAGCGGTCGAGGAATGTGCGAACGAGAGTTGTGCGCGATCGGTCGCCGAGCGCGCATCGGCGGTCGCCGCCCAGGCGAACCTCATCCCGTACGCCGGAAACACGACCCAGAGCCTCGCGGTGCGCATGTGTCCGACCGAGGGTGCCGACACCGCGACCCGCACGTCGATTCCTCACTGGGTGCGGGCGGGTGCGGATGCCCCATGCAAGTGGCAGATAGTGCCCGCGACCACGCTCGCTGCCTGGCCCGTGACCGGCCGCAGCGATCGGGTGCGGGTCGGCGACACCGTATTCCGGATTCACCGAGCCCCGCTCCGGCTGGTACACGGTGGCTGAGGGTCCATGCGGGCGTCGTCTCGTCGTCGAGCGGGCAGCTCGGTGCCTTTAGTGCGGCCGACGCCATGTTCGCTCCGGCAATGACTCGCCAGCCGAACACGGCAATTCCAAGCACGGCCAGACGGGAATAGCGGCAAGAAAACGGAGAGGCAGACGATGAAGAACATCCGAAGAGGAGCCGCCACAGTGGCGCTGACGAGCGCATTGATGGCAAGCAGCGCAGGCATGGGCGCCGCAAAGGCGCAAGACGGGCAGATGCGCGCGCAGACCGCGATGGACCTCTGCGGCGAGCCGCCGCCGCACCGCGCCGACGACGCGGCCTGGCTCGAGACACAGGCTGAGCGGTGCAGGTTGATCGAGCGGATACGAAGACTCACCGAGTCTGCGCGCGAAGCACAACAGTCAGGCGACATGGAAAAGGGACACGCGATCGTGCGGGAGGTCGAGGAGGTCCTCAAACAGTGCGGCAAGCCGTGCATCGTGACGGCCGAAATGTCCAGCACGGTACGAACACACGCGATGATGCGAACCCTGAGCCCGAGCGGGCTGGGAGCGCAAGTAGGGATGGTGGCGCTGCCGGATGTCGCCGGGGCGATTATGGGCAGTGGAGGGGCAGGAGGGCGGTTTCCTCAGGCACAGGCAAGCGGGACGCGGCGCGTCGAGCCGGGGAGCAGCGATCAGATCGCGCTCGACACCGACACCGGGTCCTGGCCGCTCGTGCGCCAGCGCATGAGAAGCGCAAGGGCAATCCCGCCGGAGGCGGTGCGTCCGGAGGAGTGGGTGCACTGGTTCGAGCAGGACGCGAGCCAGCACAGCGGCGGAGCCGACGACATCGAGCTGAAGGCGCAGACGCTGCAAAGTCCCTGGAATCCCGAGACGCGGCTCGTGCGAATCGGGCTGCACGCACGCTACGCGGCACCGACCCCCGGGCCGCAGCTCGCGGTGACCTGGCTCGTGGACCGGTCCGGATCGATGAGCAACGTGGACCGCTTCGCGCTGGTGACCGAGGTCATGGCGAGGCACGCGCGACGGGCGCAGGCCGGCACGATGCTGTCCATCGCTGCGTACGCCGCAGGGGTCGAGACGATCCTCGAGCCGACCACCGATCGGGCCGAGATCGAGCGCGCGGTGAATACGCTTCGCGAGCAGGGCACGGGTGGGGGAACCGCCGGGGCCGCGGGACTGGAGCGCGCCATCGCACTCGCCAGCCAGACGGGCAAGGATCGGAGGAAGATCATCGTCATCGCAACCGACGGGGACTTCAACATCGGACCGTCCGGAACCGACGACGTGGAGGCGATCGCCGAGCGGTGCCGGAGAGAAGGCATCGAGGTGCACGTAATGCTCGTCGGACAGAGCAACGTGCGCGACGATATCGGGCAGGCGCTCGCACAGGCGGGCAATGGCCGCGGCTACTACGCCGACACGGTGCAGGAAGGGCTGAGGATGGTGGGCGAGCAGCTCGCGAGACCGGCCGTGGCGCGCGATGCGAAGATCCGGTTCGAGCCGAACCCGGCGGTGCTCGCGGAGTTTCGGCGGATCGGGCTCGACACGCGCGAACTCACCGAGGAGGCGTTCGGGGCGCCGGACACCGACGGAGGCGAGCTCGCGGCAGGCAACGCCGCCAGCGTGTGGTACGAGGTGGTGGAGAGGGCGAGCCCGCACCGGTACCTGCCGGAGCAGCGGTACGGATCGGCGCGAGCGGCGACGGGCGAAGCGGAACGAAACGAATGGGCGACGGTGACGGTGCGTTACCGCAGCGACGGGAAGGACAAGGAGGCAATCGTGCTGGTCGACGGGGAGGATGAAGCAGATCCGCAGACTGAATGGCTCGCCGCAGTGCTGTGGGCGGCCGAGAAGATGCGCGGGACGGGGCCTGCGCGAGCAAGCGCGGCCGGCGAGATCTATGCGTATGCGCGAAGTGCCGACGAGCGGCTCGGAGGCACGGAGAGGCGCCGGGGACGCCTGGAGCTGCTCGATCTGTTGTTCTGGGAGAGCGAACGGGAGTAAGCGGCCACGAGGGCACGCACGCCGATATGACGAGGCGAGACGAAGCGCTACAATTCACCTCATCGTGCAGTTCCGTGGTCTATTGTCCGTGACCCGGCGGGCACGGACCCCGGACTTGCCCCGCGCCACTGGGTATCA
>JAKZYK010000133.1:0-3686 GCA_047514485.1 Gammaproteobacteria bacterium | reverse complement strand
AAGCGCCACGGCGTCCCGGCGCCTCACCGGTGCCAGTCCGCCGCGTTCCACAGCTCGGAATCCCAGGCGTTCATCCGGACCCCCTTCAGGGTGTTCGCATGCGCGGAGACCTTGGCGCGCCAGATGAGCGGGATCATGTGGTGGTTCTGGACGAGGATGTCGTTCATCTGCATGGCGAGCCTCGCCCGCTCCTCCAGGGACGCGGTCTGCGACATCTGTGCGACCAGCGCGTCGTACTCCGGGACGCAGGAACGCGGGATGTTGTTGCCGAGCCACTGGTTGTCCGGACCCGGAATCTCCGAGCACGCCCAGTTGGCCATGTAGGACTCGGGGTCGGTACCGTCGAAGTTGTTGGTGTACATCTCGATGTCGGCGTAGAACTTCATGTAGGTGTCCGGGCTCGCCGGATCGCCGCCGAAGAACACCGCCGCATCGATGTTGCGCAGCTCCGTCTCCACCCCGATCTGCTCCCACATCTGCTTGATGAGGGCCTGGGTGCCCTGGCGCACGGAGTTGGTCGAGGTCTGATAGAGGATCGAGATGCGCACCCCGTCCTTGGCCCGTACTCCGTCGCCGCCGCGCATCCAGCCCGCTTCGTCGAGGATGCCGTTCGCCTCGTCGACGTCCTGCGTGAGGCACTCGTCGTTGGCGGTCGATGCATACACCGCCGGCGCCGGCAGGACGTTGCAGGTGGCTTGGCCGGCGGCGCCGTAGCCCGCTTCGACCAGGATCTGGCGGTCGATGGCGAGGGAGAGCGCGCGCCGCACCGCGGGGTCGGACAGGAAGGGATGCGGGTTGGCGCCGTCGAGGTAGAGCGAGCGCTTGTCCGGGCCGAGACTCGGATCGTCGCTGGTCTGGTTGACCAGCAGGCGCTCCACCTGGGTGCCGAAGCCGGTGACCACGACGCCCTTGCCGGCGGCCGCCATCTGCGCGAGCACCTCGGGCTCCACCTGCAGATTCCACGCGTAATCGAACTCGCCGGTCTCGAGCACGGCGCGCGCGGCGGACGCGGCGTCGCCGCCGCCCTTGAAGGTCGCGGTCGCGAACGCAGGCTTGTCTGCCTCACGGTAGTGCTCGTTGGCGGAGTAGGTGATCACGTCGTTGGCACGGAACTCCTCGACCTTGAAGGGGCCGGTGCCGATGGGGCCGAAATTCTGCTCGGTGCACTCCTGCGCCTTGGCGCCCGTGCAGTCCTGGAACTGCGCCTTCTGCAGGATGGGGGAAGTCGAGCCGACGAAGGGCCCGTAGGGAAACGGCTTCGCGACGCCGAAGTGGATCTTGATGGTGTGATCGTCGAGCGCCTCGAGCTTCGTGACGTCTGAGAAGTACGACGCGGGATTGCATCCCATCTCTTCGTTCAGGCAGTACTCGCCGGTGAACACCACGTCGTGCGCGGTGAGCGCGGCGCCGTCGGACCACTTGATGCCTTCCCCGAGCTTCCAGGTGATGCTGCGCAGATCCGAGGCCACGCCCCCGTTCTCCACCGTGGGGATCTCTTCGACGAGCACCGGCACCATGTTGCCGTTCTCGTCGTAGTGGGCGAGCGGATCGAGCACCATGGATGCTGCTTCAATGTCCTTGGTGCCGCCGGAGAGATAGGGATTGACGGTCGACGACGCCTGCCAGTACAGGATGTTGAGGTGGCCGTCGCGGCCGCGCTGGGCGTGGGCAGTGGCCGACACCATCGCCGCCACCGCCACCACCGAAATCAGGCTGGTCTTGTTGATCATTCTCTTTCCGCTCCTCTTCAGGTCTGGCTGAGCAATCGGACAGGGGGACCGGGCTTCGGGCCTCTCCCGTTCCGGGTCTCCATGCTACTCCGCCTCACTCCGCAAAATGACAGGCAACCCCATGGCCGGGGCGAAGCTCGCGCCACCGCGGCTCGTGCTCCGAGCACTCCGGCGCCGCCATCGGGCAACGGGTGCTGAAGCGGCAGCCGGGGGGCGGATTGGCCGGACTCGGGACGTCGCCGCTCAGGATCACCCGCTCGCGGCGCGCCTCGAGCTCGGGGTCGTGGATCGGCACCGCGGAGAGCAGGGCCCGGGTATAGGGGTGCAGCGGCTCGCGGTAGAGCGCGTCGCTCGCGGCGAGCTCGACGATCTTGCCGAGGTACATCACCGCGACCCGGTCCGCGATGTGGCGGATCATGCTGAGATCGTGGGAGATGAAGAGATAGGTGAGCCCGAGCCGGTCCTGCAGATCCTCGAGCAGGTTCACCACCTGGGCCTGGATGGACACGTCGAGCGCGGCGATCGGCTCGTCGCACACGATGAACTCGGGGTTCAGGGCGAGCGCCCGGGCCACCCCGATGCGCTGGCGCTGGCCGCCGGAGAACTCATGCGGGTAGCGGTTGGTGAAGCCGGGGTCGAGCCCCACCGCATCGAGCAGCTCCTCCACCCGGTCCTGGAGCACCCTGGTCCCCACTGCGCCGTGCTCCAGCAAGGGCTCGCCGATGATGCTGCCCACCGTCATGCGGGGGTTCAGGCTGTCCTGCGGATCCTGAAAGATCATCTGCATGTGCGGGCGCAACCGGCGCAACGCCTCGCCCTCGACCGTGGTGATGTCCTTTCCGCGGAACACGATGCGGCCCGCCGTCGCATCGTGGAGGCGCAGGATGACCCGGCCCGCGGTCGACTTGCCGCAACCGCTCTCGCCGACGAGCCCCAGCGTCTCGCGCTCGTGGATCTCGAAATCGAGACCGTCCACCGCCTTCACGGTGCCGGCCTGGCGGCGGAACACGCCCTGCATGATGGGAAAGTGCTTGGTCAGGTTCTCGACCGCGAGAAGTGGCTGAGCTTCCGAGCTCATTGCGCGGCTCCCGTCTCGGGATCGAGCCAGCAGGCTACTTCGTGGCCCTCGGCGGCCTCCTCCAGCACGGGGTTCTCCCGCCAGCAACGCTCGAACGCGTGGCCGCAGCGTGGTGCGAAGGGGCATGCTTCGGGGGGCCGATCGAGATTCGGCGGTTGTCCGGCGATGCTCGTCAGGCGTTCGGCCCGCGTACCGTCGAGCCGTGGCAGGGTGCTGAGCAGGCCGCGGGTGTAGGGATGCCGAGGGTGCTTGTAGAGCGTCCCGACGCTCGCTCGCTCGACCACCAGTCCGCCGTACATCACCATGACCCGGTCCGCGAGACCGGCCATCACCCCGAGGTCGTGCGTGATCCAGATGATCGCCATGCCCGACTCGCGCCTGAGCCCCTTCACCAGATCCAGAATCTGTGCCTGGATGGTGACGTCGAGGGCGGTGGTCGGCTCGTCCGCGATCAGCACCTTGGGATTGCAGGCGAGCGCGATGGCGATCATCACCCGCTGGCGCATGCCGCCCGAGAACTGATGCGGGAAATCGCCGAGGCGGCTCGCCGCGGCCGGGATGCCCACGCGCTCCAGCAGCTCGACCGCTCGCCGCCGCGCCGCCGCCCGGCCCATGCCGAGATGCACCCGCAACGGCTCGGCGAGCTGGTAGCCCACGGTGAGCACCGGGTTCAGCGAGGTCATCGGATCCTGGAAGACGAATCCGACCCGGGCGCCGCGTACGCGCCTCAAGTCCTTCGGATCGAGCCCGAGCAGGTCTTCCCCGTCGAGGCGCGCCCGGCCGGACACGATCTCGGCCGGTGGCATCGGCAGGAGCTTGAGCAGCGACATCATGGTCACGCTCTTGCCCGAGCCGCTCTCGCCCACCACGCCGAGCAG
>JAKZYK010000132.1:0-3411 GCA_047514485.1 Gammaproteobacteria bacterium | reverse complement strand
ACTGGGCCGAGGCGATGCGTAGCGCCGAGCCGCACGACTGCGTGCCGGTCGCGGCGACCGATCCGCTCTACATCCTCTACACCTCCGGCACCACCGGCCAGCCCAAGGGCGTGGTCCGCGACAACGGCGGCCACGCCGTCGTGTTGAAGTGGACGATGAAGCACATCTACGGCGTCGAGCCCGGCGAGGTGTATTGGGCGGCATCCGACGTCGGCTGGGTGGTCGGGCACTCGTACATCTGCTACGCGCCGCTGCTCAACGGAAACACCACCATCGTCTACGAAGGCAAGCCGGTCGGCACCCCGGACGCGGGCGCGTTCTGGCGGGTGCTCTCGGAGCACGGCGTATCGGTGCTGTTCACCGCGCCTACCGCGTTCCGCGCGATCAAGCAGCAGGACCCGGACGGAGCGCTGATCGGAAACTACGACCTCGGCCGGTTTCGGACTCTGTTCCTGGCCGGCGAGCGGCTCGATCCGGATACCCTCAGGTGGGCGCAGTCGAAGCTCGTCGTCCCGGTCATCGACCACTGGTGGCAGACCGAGACGGGCTGGTCGATCTGCGCGAACTGCATCGGTATCGAGGAGCTGCCGATCAAGGAAGGCTCGCCCACGAAGGCCGTTCCGGGAATGAACGTGCAGGCGCTGGACGATTCGGGTACGCCGGTGCGGCCCGGCGAGATCGGCGCCCTGGTCGTGAAGCTGCCGTTGCCGCCGGGGACCCTGCCGACGCTGTGGAACGCCGAGCAGCGGTTCCGCGAGGCATACTTCACGCAGTTCCCCGGTTACTACCAGACCGGCGACGCCGGCTTCATCGACGAGGACGGCTACGTCTTCGTGATGACGCGGACCGACGACGTCATCAACGTCGCCGGGCACCGGCTCTCGACCGGTGCGATGGAGGAGGTGCTCGCCTCCCATCCCGATGTCGCGGAGTGTGCGGTGATCGGGGTCGCGGACGCGCTGAAGGGACAGCTTCCGCTCGGCTTCCTCGTCCTCAACGCGGGCTGCGCGCGCGCGCAGGACGAGATCCGCGGCGAGGTCGTCAAGCTCGTGCGCAAGCAGATCGGCCCGGTCGCGGCGTTCAAGACCGCGACCATCGTTCAGCGGCTCCCGAAGACCCGCTCGGGCAAGATCCTGCGCGGGACGATGCAGAAGATTGCGGACGACGAAGAGTGGAAGATGCCGGCGACGATCGACGATTCTGCGATCCTGGACGAAATCGCCGAGGCGCTGCGCGGCGTCGGCTACGCGCGCGGCGCTGGCGGGGCATAGCGCGCGGAATGCCCGCGTTCCCATGGGGAAGTAAAGAAGGAGTCGCGCAGTAAGGATGCATCCGACCGGAGACGCCCGGGCTCCCATGGGGGGCGGGGCTCGCGGGCGGCCGGATGGTCTTGCATACGGGCATGCTGCGGGCAGGAGGTTACGCCATGGCCAATGACGTGAAGCCGAATCTGGAAGCATGGGCGGCGCTCGTCGAGAAGGAGACCCGAGGCCGGACGCCTCGCGATCTGGCGTGGCAGACCCCGGAAGGCATCGACGTGAAGCCGCTCTATACCGCCGCGGACCTCGAAGGGTTGGAGCATCTCGACTCGCTGCCGGGCTTCGCGCCATTCGTGCGGGGTCCCCGGGCCTCGATGTACGCCGGCCGCCCCTGGACTCTGCGCCAGTACGCGGGCTACTCGACGGCCGAGGAATCCAACGCGTTCTATCGCCGCAACCTCGAAGCGGGCCAGGCCGGGTTGTCCATCGCGTTCGATCTCGCGACCCATCGCGGCTACGACTCCGACCACCCGCGGGTCACCGGAGACGTCGGCAAGGCCGGCGTGGCCATCGACTCGGTCGAGGACATGAAGATCCTGTTCGACGGCATCCCGCTCGACCGGATGTCGGTGTCCATGACCATGAACGGCGCGGTGCTGCCGGTGATGGCCATGTACATCGTCGCGGCCGAGGAGCAGGGGGTGGCGCCGGGCGCGCTCGCGGGCACCGTCCAGAACGACATCCTCAAGGAGTTCATGGTCCGCAACACCTACATCTATCCCCCCGAGCCGTCGATGCGCATCGTCGCCGACATCATCGCCTGGACCTCTCGGGAGATGCCGCGCTTCAACCCGATCTCGATCTCCGGCTATCACATGCAGGAGGCGGGAGCGACGGCGGTGCAGGAGCTCGCCTTCACCCTCGCCGACGGTATCGAGTACGTCCGCGCCGCGATCAAGGGCGGGCTGGACGTAGACGCCTTCGCGCCGCGGCTGTCCTTCTTCTTCGGCATCGGTATGAACTTCTTCATGGAGGTCGCCAAGCTCCGCGCGGCGCGGCTGCTGTGGGCCGAGCTTGTCGGGGAGCTTTTCGCGCCCTCGAACCCCCGCTCATTGATGCTGCGCACCCATTGCCAGACGTCGGGGGTGAGCCTTACCAGCCAGGACCCGTACAACAACGTCGTGCGCACCTCGGTCGAGGCTCTCGCCGCCACCCTTGGCGGCACGCAGTCGCTGCACACCAACGCGTTCGACGAGGCGCTCGCGCTGCCCACCGAGGCGTCGGCGCGCATTGCCCGCAACACCCAGCTCATCCTGCGCGAGGAGACCGGAATCACCCGGGTGGTGGACCCGCTCGCGGGCTCGTACTACGTCGAGTCCCTGACCGCGAGCCTCGCCGCTGCGGCACGTGCGCTTATCGACGAGGTTGAGGTGCTCGGGGGCATGACCAGGGCAGTGGCGGCGAGCATGCCGAAGCTGCGCATCGAGGAGGCCGCGGCGCGGCGCCAGGCCCGTGTCGATCGCGGCGAGGACGTCGTCGTCGGCGTGAACCGGTACGTGTCCGACGACGCGGCCGAGGTCGACATCCTCGACATCGACAACACCGCGGTGCGCGAGGCGCAGATCGCGCGGCTCGAGCGGGTGCGCGCGGAACGTGCGCCGGCGCCGTGGCGGGATTCGCTCGCCGCGCTCGGCGCGTGCGCGGAGAGCGGCGAAGGCAATCTGCTCGAGTGTGCCGCCGCCGCCGCGCGGGCACGCGCTACGGTAGGCGAGATCTCCGATGCGCTAGAGCAGGTCTGGACCCGCCACCGGGCCGTCACCCCGTCGATCTCCGGCGTCTACGGCGCCGCGTACGAGGGCGACGAAGGGTTCGCGCGCATCCGCGCCGACATCGAGGCGTTCGCGCGCGAGGAGGGGCGGCGTCCGCGCATGCTGGTGGTCAAGCTCGGCCAGGACGGGCACGACCGCGGCGCCAGGATCATCGCGACCGCGTTCGCCGATCTCGGTTTCGATGTGGACGTGGGCCCGCTCTTCCAGACCCCGGAGGAGGCTGCGCGCCAGGCGATCGAGAACGATGTCCACGTGGTCGGCGTATCGTCGCAGGCTGCCGGACACAAGACCCTCGTCCCGGCGTTGGTCGAGGCGCTGCGCTC
>JAKZYK010000131.1:0-5751 GCA_047514485.1 Gammaproteobacteria bacterium | reverse complement strand
TATGGAAAGCTCTACCGCGGTCGTGTAGATCCACGGCCATTCGGCCACCTCCCATGCAATCGATTGCAGGAGGAGCAGATCTTCGTCGGCGGTAGCCGACTGCACGCGAGCCAGAACAGCAGCGACCTCGGCGAGGAAGTGCGGCGGCTGAACCATACGCACCCGGCCGGCATCGATGCCGCGGAGAATGGCGACCGCCACTGCGGCATGGGTCTCCTCATGACCGTCACCGAGGAACCACTTCACGGCCACGCTTGCGTCAAGGACGAGAATCATGGACGCCCGACGCGCCGGGCCGACCGGACGTCGTCGTCGGACAAGGCCGGTCTGCCGCGCCGGCGCTCCAGGATTCGCTGGATCGCCTCGTGGCTTTGCTCCCTGCGCCGGGCCTGCTGAACCGCCTCGCGCATGAGCTCCGCGATGATGGCGCTCTTGTTGCGATCCTTGAACGTCTCGTTGAAGGCTTCCCGCACATCATCGGGAACACTGAAATTGACGGTCGCCATCAGTCACGGCCAACATTGTTGAAAACTTCAACAATACTAGGGGCACTCACCCCATCCGGGCAAGGCACGATCGCCGGCCCCGGCCGTTAGCGCGGACGCCATCCGTGCACCCGTCTCCCTGAGTCCCACCTGGCGCAACAAGCGACCAGCCGGCTAGTGCCCCTTGGGCTGCACATTCGGCGCCGCGAGACCTGTCCGAAGGCCATCGCGGCAGCCACGGGGACTGTGATTCACAAACCGCTCACCGATGCAACCCGAGCCGCTCGGCCGTCTCCCACACGCGCCAGTGATCGTGCGGCATCTGCGTATGCGTGAGACCGAGGTGCGCGAAGGCGTCGTTCACCGCATTGGAGAATGCCGACACCCCGCCGACGTTCGGGCTCTCGCCCACCCCCTTCGCGCCGATCGGGTGGTGCGGCGAGGGGGTCGTGGTGAAGTCGGTCTCCCAGGTCGGGGTCTCCACCGCGGTGGGCAGGAAGTAATCGAGCAGGCTCGCGCCGGACACGTTGCCCATCTCGTCGTAGACGATCTCCTGGCCCATCGCGATGGCGAGCGCCTCGGTGAGACCCCCGTGCACCTGTCCTTCGATGATCATCGGGTTGATGCGGGTGCCGCAGTCGTCGAGGGCGTAGAAGCGCCGCACATCGGTCACCCCGGTGTCCACGTCCACGTCCACCACGCACACGTAGGCCCCGAACGGGTAGGTCATGTTGGGCGGATCGTAGTAGCTCACCGCCTCGAGGCCCGGCTCGAGCCCTGGAATGGCCTGGTTGTATGCGGCGAACGCGATCTCGGCCATCGTCTTGACGCGCTCGGGGTTGCCCTTGACCTGGAAGCGGTCCGCGTCCCATTCGAGGTCGCCTTCGTGCACTTCGAGAAGATAGGCGGCGATCATCTGCGCTTTGGCCCGGATCTTTCGTCCGGCCATCGCGGTGGCAGCGCCGGCGACCGGGGTCGAGCGCGAGCCGTAGGTACCGAGGCCGTAGGGCGCGGTGTCGGTGTCGCCCTCCTCGACGGTGATCTGATCGGCAGGGATGCCGATCTCCGAGGCGAGGATCTGCGCGAAGGTAGTGGCGTGGCCCTGGCCCTGGCTGATGGTGCCGAGGCGCGCAATGGCCGAACCGGTGGGATGGATGCGGATCTCGCACGAGTCGAACATGCCGAGACCGAGGATATCGCAGTTCTTCACCGGCCCGGCACCGACGATCTCGGTGAAGAACGAGACTCCGATCCCCATCAGGGCGCGCGTCTCGCCGCGCTCGAACGCCTCGCGGCTGGCCTTCTGCTCGGTCCGGAGACCCGCGTAATCCACCGCATCGAGCGCCTTGTCCATCGCGGTATGGTAATCGCCCGAGTCGTACTCCCAGCCGAGCGCCGAGGTGTACGGGAACTGATCCCCGGCGATGAAGTTGCGCTTGCGCAACTCGGCCGGATCCATGTCGAGCTTGCGCGCAAGCACATCGACCATGCGCTCGATTAAGTACGACGCCTCCGTGACCCGGAAGGAGCAGCGGTAGGCGACGCCGCCGGGAGCCTTGTTGGTGTAGACGCCGTCGACCTCGACGTAGGCGGTAGGGATGTCGTAGGAGCCGGTACAGATGCTGAAAAAGCCGGCCGGGAACTTGGTCGGGTCGGCGCAGGCGTCGAACGCGCCGTGGTCGGCGAGCACGTGGCACTTGAGGCCGGTAATCCGGCCGTCCCGGGTCGCGGCGATCTTGCCGGTCATGTGGTAATCACGCGCGAACGCGGTGGCTGACAGGTTCTCGATGCGATCCTCGATCCATTTCACGGGCCGGCCCAGCACGATCGAGGCGACGGCGGCGCAGATGTAGCCGGGATACACGCCGACCTTGTTGCCGAATCCGCCGCCGATGTCCGGCGAGACGATGCGGATATTGTGCTCGGGGATGTTGGTGATGAGCGAGGCCACCGTGCGCACCGCGTGCGGCGCCTGGAAGGTGCCCCAGATGGTGAGCTTGCCGTTGAATTTGTCCATCGAGGCCACGCAACCGCAGGTCTCGAGTGGACAGGGATGCACCCGCTGGTAGACGACCAGCTCCTCGGCCACCACCTCGGCGCTCGCAAGCGCGTGCTCGGTCGCGGTCCGGTCGCCGGCCTCCCAGGTGAAGATGTGATTGGGGTGGCGGCGCGGACCGTGGGCGCCCTCGGACTTGTCCGCGATGTCTTCGCGCAGCACCGGCGCGCCGTCGCTCATCGCTCGGTTCGGGTCGGTAAGGGCCGGCAGCGCCTCGTACTCCACCTCGACCAGCTCGACCGCATCGGCGGCGGCGTAGCGGTCCTCGGCGATGACGAAGGCAACCTCCTGGTTCTGGAACAGCACCTTCTCGTCGGCAAGCACCGCCTGCACGTCTCCGGCCAAGGTCGGCATGTAGTGCAGGTTCAGCGGCTTCAGATCCTCGGCGGTCAACACCGCGAGCACCCCGGGCACGGCGAGGGCCGCTTCCTTGTCGATGCTCTTGAGCCGGGCGTGCCCGTAGGGTGAGCGGACGAAGTCGCCGAACACCATCCCCGGCAGCTTGATGTCGTCCACGTAGTTGCCCTTGCCCTGGGTGAAACGGGCGTCCTCGACGCGCTTGCGCGCGCAGCCGAGGCCCTGGAGCTTCTCGATGCGCTCCTCGGTGGTCGGGGTCTGCTCGCTCATTGCTCCACCTCCTTCTCCGCGCTCATCTCGTGCGCGGCGGCGCGAATCGCCTTGACGATGTTCTGATAACCGGTGCAGCGGCACAGGTTCCCCGAGATCCCGTAACGGATCTCCCCCTCCGACGGGTCCGGATTCTCCTCGAGCAGCCGCCATGCACGGACGATCATCCCCGGCGTGCAGTAGCCGCACTGCAAGCCGTGGTGCTCGCGAAACGCATCCTGCAGCGGGTGCAGGGCGCCATCGGCGCCGGCGATACCTTCGATGGTCGTCACCGCGGCGCCGTCGGCCTGGGCGGCGAAGACCATGCAGGACTTCACCGAGCGTCCGTCCAGATCCACCGTGCAGGCGCCGCAGTGCCCGGTGTCGCAGCCGATGTGCGGGCCGGTGAGATCGAGGTGCTCGCGCAGGAGGTGGATGAGCAGGGTTCGCGGCTCGGCCGGCACTTCGACCTCGCTCCCGTTCACCGTCAGCTTGACATTCATCCTGGTCATGTTCGTATCTCCTAACCCGGCGGAGCCGGAACCAAGAGCCTGTTCATGAATTTCTGTTCATGAACTCTTCGACGTTTCGTATGAGCTTCGATCGCCAACGGAATGCGCCGATTCAGGCGGCGATCGCCAGGGCGCGGGCCACGGCGCGGCGCACCATGATGCCGGTCAGCCTGGTGCGGAAGGCGGCGCTCCCGCGCCCGTCCGAGGCAGGCTCGGCGATGGCCTCCGCCGCGGCGACCGCGGCAGCGATCTCCGCTTCGCCGGCCGCGGTGCCGGTGAGCGCCGCGCCGGCGTCAGCCGCGAGCAGCGGCCGGTCCGCGACGTTGGTGAGCGCGATCGATGCGTGCGTGCAGGTACCGCCCGAGCGGGCCAGGATCACCGCCGCGGCCGCGGTCGCATAGTCTCCGACTTTGCGCTTCTGCTTCTCGTAGGCGTAGCCATGGCCGGCCGGCGGGGCATCGAAGGTGATCGCGGTGAGGATCTCACCGTCCTCGCGCGCGGTGGCGAACACGCCCTCGTAGTACTCGCGGGCCGCGACCTCGCGCCGCCCACCGGCGCCTTCCAGCGTGTAGCGCGCATCGAGCGCGAGCAGGGCCGCCGGTAGATCGTTGCCCGGGTCTCCGTTGGCGGCGTTGCCGCCGACGGTCCCGAGATTGCGGACCTGCGGATCGGCGATCTGCAGCGCGGTCTCGCGCAGGATTGGGCAGACCTCGGCAAGCGGCCCGGAGGCGATCACCTCGGCCTGGGTGGTCATCGCGCCAAGGGTGACGGTGCCGCCCTCGATGCGCACCCCGCGCAGCGACTCGATCGCGCGCAGGTCGACGAGGTGCTCGGGTTGCGCCATGCGCAGCTTCATCATCGGGATCAGGCTGTGGCCGCCGGCAACCACCACGGCCTCGTCGCCGTGCTCGGCGAGGAGCCGCACCGCTGCGGCGAGATCGATCGGGCGGTGATAGTCGAATGCACCAGGAATCATCGTCCTCTCCTCCATCGGTTCGATCGATGCCGATCATGAAGACTACTCGCACTCTCGGCAGGCGGGTAGTGCCGGCGAAAGGGCTCGCAGAGCGTTTGGGGCGCGTCCACAATGATGAACAATCGTTCATGTTCCGTCCACCGATCGGTAACCCGGCCGGTTCTATCCTCCCTTCTCGTTGGACCTCGATTCGCTTTTTGCAGAGCACTCGGAGAGCAAACAGGAGGACACTCAAATGACGCAGAACCGTTCCACACGGACAAAGACCCGGACCGGGCGCACCCTCGTCGCGGCCGCGGTATCGGCCGCGATCATCGGCGCCGTCGCGATCAGCGAGCCCTGGAGCCCGGCGAACGCGGCGGCGGGCGCCGGTGCCGCCATGACCACGATGCAAGGCGGCTTCGCCGACCTCGTAAGCACGGTGCGTCCCGCCGTCGTCAACGTGCAAGTCACCCGTTCCATCCGGCCCACTGCCCACTCGCGCATGGGACGGCGAACGCCGGGGATGGAAATCCCGGAGTTCTTCCGGCACTTCCAACCGATGCCCGAGGATGCCGTACCCGGCATGCCGCGGGCCGAGGGCGTCGGCTCCGGGTTCATCATCGACGCCTCGGGGCTCATCGTCACGAGCCACCACGTGGTGAAGGGAGCGGACACGGTGACGGTCACCCTTCAGGACGGGCGCAAGCTCGAAGCGCGGGTCGCGGGCACCGACCCGAAGACCGACCTCGCGCTTCTCGAGGTCGACGCCGGTGAAGCGCTGCCCGTGGTCGAGTTCGGGGATTCCGACCGGACGCGGGTCGGAGACTGGGTGGTCGCGGTCGGGAACCCCTTCGGGCTCGGCGGAACCGTCACCGCGGGCATCGTCTCGGCGCGCGGGCGCGACATCGGCTCGGGTCCCTATGACGACTATCTCCAGCTCGATGCCCCGATCAACCGCGGCAACTCCGGCGGCCCCCTGTTCGACCGCGGCGGGCGCGTGGTCGGCGTGAACACTGCGCTCTTCAGCCCCACCGGCGGCAACGTCGGCATCGGCTTCGCGATTCCCGCCAACGTCGCCAACCCGGTCATCGAGTCGCTGCGCGCCGAGGGCAAGGTCGACCGCGGCTGGCTCGG
>JAKZYK010000130.1:0-3697 GCA_047514485.1 Gammaproteobacteria bacterium | reverse complement strand
GTGCTTCCACCGGGGCAGGCGAATTCCGCGGACATCCCATGGCGGGCCGGAGCGTTCCGGACCGCTCTGCGCGATGGCCTCGCGCATGCCCGCGATGCTCTCCTGCGGTGAGACCGGAGCGTCCATGCGGCCGGTGTCCGTGCGTCAAGTTGGTAGCAGAACCGGCAAGACCGCGGATTCTTGACACTTGCCGTGACCGGGACAAATTGCAAGGGTTCCGCTCGCGAATTCCTGCCGGAGCCACTTCCTTGTCAGACGCCCGAACGCAACGCCCGTTCCTGGCCGCGGCCTGGATGCTCGGCGCCCTGCTCTGCCTTTGCGGCATGGTGATTGCCGGGCGCGAGATGTCGGTCGAGCTCAACCCCTTCCAGATGGCTCTGTTGCAAAGTCCGGCTGCTTGGCTAAGTCTGCGTGATCTGCAGCGAGAGGTTGAGGCATGAGCGAATTCAAGGGACGTCACTTCCGGGGGAAATCGTGCTCTGGGCCGTACGCTGGTACTGCCGCTACGCGGTCAGCTACCGCGACCTCGAAGCGATGATGACCGAGCGCGGCGTCGCGGTCGACCACTCCACGATCTGAGGCCGACCACGGCAAGCTCAAGCAACTGATCCGGCCCGTGCGCGGATTCAAGACGATGAAGACGGCCTACGCCACAATCAAGGGCTTCGAGGTGATGCGCGCGCTGCGCAAGGGCCAAGCCGAGATGTTCGCCCTCCAGGGTGGCATTGTCGGCGAGGCTCGGATCGTCGAGCGCGCCTTCGGCGTCGGAGCGTGCGTCCTGACCGAGGCCATGGCATGGCTACAGGACCGTCTGGCCAGCGCACAAACATGACGCCAGCACAGTTGTCGTCCTGATCTGACTTACCCCTACGTCAGGTTTGCAACAGAGCCGTCTCGATTGCCTCGGCGCGAAAGAAACCCCCGGACCCGGCAGCAACCGTCGGCGGAGAGCTCCGCCCGGCAATGGTCCAGGAACTCGCGATGCAGCGGGCTCGTCGCGTCGTGGACGGGGTAGCGGTCGAGGTCGATCACCTCCTCGGGTCGCGGCCTCACAGCCAGTCCTCCTCGAAGGGGAAGCTCGACAGTACGACCGGATTGCCGTCGGTCACCAGAATCTGCTGCTCGAGCTTCACCCCGTCAGGACCGCCGCGCTCGCCGATGTAGCTCTCGATGCACATCACCATGCCGGTCTCGAGCAACCCGTCGTAGCCGCCGCCGTAGCCGCCGACGACGTCGCCCTTGCCGGCGGTCATGATGATCGGCCACTCGTTGCCGAGCCCCATGCCGTGGGCGAACGAAGAGAACATCTGCCCGAGGTACTCGTCGGGCAGCCTGACGTTTTCCGCCTCGAGTTCCTTGAAGCTGCGCCCGGCCCGGAAGAGCTCGATGTTTCTCGCGAGCTGCTCGTAGGCCGTGGCGTACATGCGGCGCTGGCGATCCGTCGGCTTGCCGCCCGCAATCCAGGTGCGCGAGATATCGGCGCCGTAGCCGTACGGGCCAATCAGATCGGAGTCGCAGGCGACGAGGTCGCCCTTCTCGATGCGCCGCAGGCTCGCCTCCTGCATCCACGGATTGGTGCGCGACCCGGAGCTGAGCAGGCGGGTGTTGATGAACTCGCCCTCCCACTCGACGTTCGCCTGATGCAGCCGCGCCCAGACCTCGACCTCGGTCATCCCCGGCTTCAGGGAAGAGCGCATCCGATCGAAACCGTCCTCGCAGGCCGCGATCGAGATGCGCACCGCGTCGATCTCGTCGTCGCTCTTTACCGCGCGGGCGCGATAGAGGGCTCCCTGCCCGTCGACGACGGTGACGCCGCGCCGGGCGAGGGCGTCGACGCCGCGAAAGCCCAGCCGGTCGACGCCGATGCGCGGATCGTCGGGACAGTGCTCGCGCACAAGATCGGCGATCTCGTCCGCCCAGACCTCGACTGCCGAGCGACGGTTGCCGCCTGCCGCGCCGTCGCCTTCGGCCATGAAACCCCAGGTGCGGGCGGCGCGGACCTCCGAGGCCGCCGGCAGCCCGCGGAAGAGATCGACGGTGTTGTTCCACTCGAACAGCACCGTCGGCCCGTCGGCCAGCACCATGACATAGCGGCAGTCGTTGTTGAGCGCGTAGACCTGCATGTTGCGCGCGTCGGTAACGTAACGGATGTTGACGGGGTCGTAAGCGAGAACGGCCGGTAGGTTTCGCTCGCGCATGACGCGGCGGAGCCGGTCGTGACGGTAGCGGCGGATCTCCGCCTGCTTCTCGTCGGACAGCCCACCCGCGACGAGCCCGTTGCGTTGTGGCATTTGCGGTCGTCTCCCAGTTTTCGCCGCGTCGACGCGCCGAAGCGCCAGCGTCCGATCCGGCGACGGTTATCATTCCATCACGACGTGCCCAAGCGCGGTCAACGGCCAAAATGCTGAAACGAGTCACGCGCGGGACCCTCACCCCCGCATACTCACAGAACCGTACGTAAATCGCCCGGTCCGGCGCCCGAATTTTGACCTCGCGCCACTGCTGCGGTCCGAATTGCCGTGGCTTGATGCCAACCGCGTGCGCAATTGTTGACGGACTGAACCACGCCGAGTGCGCCGGAGATCGTTTCGGGCGAGTGGGGCCGCCATTTTCGAGGCGGAAAGACCGTCCGCAAACCACTTTCGGCACGAGTTGCCATCACACGGCACCGCTTCATCCTTTCTCCCGACCGCCTCACAGCAGGGTGTCCGCCCCCCCGAGGCGCTCCCTCCCCGCCACTCATCTCCCGATGTCGGAGTCTTGGTCCGGTCGTCCACGAAGCAGACGAACAGACTGTATGCGTCCAGACCGTTCAACTCACCACCGCCGATTGCGAACGTGTGGTGGATGCCGCTGAGCATGAGATAGGATGCGTGGCGGGCGTGCCCTGTTCCCTCGCCGAATCGGTTCCCGCCACCCAGCCAAGACACAGGGACGTTCTCATGAATCCAGTAGTACCGCGGGCTTTCACCGCCGTATGCCTCGCTGCGGCCCTGCTGGTGCCCGGCACGCTTCACGCCCAGGCAAAACGCGCCATCACTCACATCACGGGCGACCTCTACCGCTTCCAGAACAACTTCCATTTTTCCGTCTTCCTGGTGACGCCGGAGGGCGTGATCGCCACCGATCCCATCAACGCGGAGGCGGCCACCTGGCTCGAAGCCGAGATCGACAAGCGATTCGACCGGCCGATCAGGTACCTGATCCTCAGCCACGATCACGCCGACCACAGCTCCGGCGGCGAGGTCTTCGCCGACACCGCGACGGTGATCGCCCATGAGCGGGCCAAGGCCACGATCATCGGCGAACGCCGCCCGACCGCCGTGCCCGACGTCACGTTCTCGGACCGCATGACGCTGGCGCTGGGGGGCAAGCAGGTCGAGCTCATCCACGTGGACCGCAACCACTCCGACAACTCGATCGTCATGCTCTTCCCCGAGGAGCGCACCTTGTTCGCCGTCGACTTCGTGTCGACCAAGCGCCTGCCCTACCGCAACCTCTCCGATTCCTACTACCCCGACTGGGTCGACTCGTTGCGGCGTGTCGAGCGGTTGGACTTCGACATCCTCGCGCCGGGTCATGGGGCCATGGGCACGAAGCAGGACGTGGTCGATCATCGCCGGTACCACGAGGATCTCTACAGCGCCGTCGTCGCCGCCGCCCGCGAGGGGCAGAGCCTGGAGGAGATGAAGGCGTC
>JAKZYK010000129.1:0-2622 GCA_047514485.1 Gammaproteobacteria bacterium | reverse complement strand
GGTCCGCTGCTCATCGCCGAGCTGGAAGCGCTCGGACAAGCTCTTGCGCAGCCGGCGCGCCCCCTCGTCGCGATCGTCGGCGGGTCGAAGGTATCGACCAAGCTCGGGGTGCTCGAGGCGCTCTCGGAGCGGGTCGATCGGCTGATCGCCGGCGGGGCTATCGCCAATACCTTCATCGCCGCCGCCGGCCACGAGGTGGGCGCCTCGCTGTACGAGCCCGACCTCGTCGCGCAGGCGGCCCGGATCCGCGACGCGGTACGCCGGCGCGGCGGCGATGTTCCCATCCCGAGCGACGTCGTGGTGGCGGACGCGCCCTCGGAATCCGCGGTCGAGACCGTCAAGGCAGTGGACGAGGTCGATCCCGGCGAGATGATCCTCGACATCGGCCCCGAGACCGCCCGCGCGTACCGCGAAGCGATCGACTCGGCCGGCACAGTGGTGTGGAACGGTCCGGTGGGGGTATTCGAGTTCGAGCCGTTCGCGGCCGGCACGCGCGAGATCGCGCAGGCCATCGCCCGTTCATCGGCATTCTCGATCGCGGGCGGCGGCGACACCCTCGCGGCCATCGACGCGTTCGGAGTCACCGGGCAGGTCTCGTACGTCTCGACCGGCGGCGGCGCCTTCCTCGAATTCCTCGAAGGGAAGACCCTCCCCGCGATCGCGGCACTGGAAGCCCGCGCCGACGGTTGAGTCCGCTTCGCCGACCCGCCTTGAAATCGCGGAGACCAGTCATCCCGCTTTACAAATTGATCGTCTGTGCAAAGATGAATCACCAGATGTCGAACGGTCCCGAACAGGTTTGCGCTCTACCGGTGGTCCCGACGGTGCCCGACGACTACTTCGGCACCGAGAACGTCACGGCGTGAGGGGTTTCCTGGTCACGCCCCTGATGGCAGTGGTGCAAACATTGCTTCGGCACCGAAGAAGGTAGAGGCGTGAGGATGGTCCGCCCGAGCCGACGGAACCTGTTACCTGCCGGATCGGTCTGATTCGAGTGAGGTCGGACTCGGATCCGAACCGCGGAGGATGATCATGGCGCACGCGGAAACACGCAGCATTCGGTCCGCGCGCGGGGTCGCGGCGCTCTTGCTCGCATGCGTACTCGCCGGTGCAGGGCCGCGGCCCACCGCCGCGCAGTCGGACCTCGCATCGCTTCTCAGCGCGGTGGTCGTGGTCGAAGCGCTCGTTCCGCCCGATGCGCGCACCGCAGCGATCCTTGGAGACAAACGGCTCGGGACCGGCATCGTCATCGACGGCGCCGGGCTCGTCGTCACCATCGGCTATCTCATACTGGAGGCCACCGACGCATGGATCCGCACCGGGGGCGGGCAGCGCGTTGGGGCCGACATCCTCGCTTACGACCACGAGACCGGCTTCGGGCTGCTGCGCGCGCAGGCGCCTCTCGACAAGGTGGTGCCGATGACCCTCGGCGACTCCGATGCGCTCGTCGAGGGCGCACCGGCGGTCATCGCGGCATTCGGCGGACCGGGCGTTCTGCAGCCGGTGATGACGGTGTCCCGGCGCGATTTCGCGGGATACTGGGAGTACCTGCTCGAGGATGCGATCTTCACGAGTCCGCCGTACCGATTCTTCGGAGGCGCGGCGCTGATGTCGACCGGCGGCAGGCTCGTCGGGATCGGCTCGCTCATCGTCCCCGATGCCGCCCGCGAGCCGGCCCCCGCCCCCGGCAACATGTTCGTTCCCGTCGCACGGCTCAAGGCGGTACTCGCGGACCTCATCGTATCAGGGCGATCGGCGAGCCCCTTGAGGCCGTGGCTCGGGGTCTACGCCGAGGAGAGCGACGACGGCAAGGTCGTCGTGCTGAGCCTCGCCGACGAAGGACCTGCTCTTGCGGCGGGTATCGAGCCGGGCGACATCATCGTCTCGGCCGGCGGTGCCCGCGTGAACGGCCTCGCCGACTTCTACCGCAATCTGTGGAACGGCCGCGGACCGGGCGATCAGGTGACCCTGACAGTGGAACGCGACGGAGAATCGCGCAGCATCGACATCCTTGGCGGAAACCGCTATCGGTGGTTGCGGCTCAGATCCCACCCGTGACCCGATCGAACATCTCGCGGTACTTGCGCGGTCGCCCTGCTGCCCGGCCCGATGACGGGCTACGTGCCCGTGACCCGATCGAACACCTCGCGGTACTTGCGCGGGGCTTGAGCGGACTCACCCGATGCGCGATGGCGCGCCCGTGATCCGATCGAACGCCTCGCGGTACTTGCGCGAGGTCTGCTCGATGATCCCGGCGGGGAGCGACGGCGCCGGCGGAGTCTTGTCCCAGTCGAGGGTTTCCAGGTAGTCGCGCACGAACTGCTTGTCGAAGCTCGGCGGGCTGGTGCCGGGTGCGTACCGATCCGCGGGCCAGAACCGGGATGAGTCCGGCGTCAGCACTTCGTCGATGAGCACCAGCTCGCCATCGGCGCCGAGAGCGAACTCGAACTTTGTGTCCGCGATGATGATGCCGCACGCCGCCGCGAAATCCGCCGCTTCGCGGTACACGCGGATGCTCGCGTCCCGCACCCGCTCGGCGAGCTCGCGTCCGACGAGCCTCGCCGCCGCTTCGAAGTCGATGTTCTCGTCGTGCGCGCCGGCCTCGGCCTTGGTCGAGGGGGT
>JAKZYK010000128.1:0-3891 GCA_047514485.1 Gammaproteobacteria bacterium | reverse complement strand
AGATAGTCCTGATGCTCGAGGTAGACGGCAAGCACGCTCCATTCGCTCTCGTCACGCGCCCCTTGCAGCAGCTCCAATTGGTTGAAGCGCGTGAGCACCATGTCATCGTCCCCTGTCACGCGCTTCAAGGCGTCCCGCACTTGGCCGGCAGGGTCGCGGAATACGTCCACCCAGACCGAGGTGTCAACCAGAACCATGGCGGGTACGTCGCATGGCCTTGTAGTCGAAATCGTCCTGGAGCCGGATTTTGCCCGCCAGATCGGTCAGATCACGCTTGCGATGCCTGCGCACCAGCTCCTCCAAGGCCAAGTGGACGAGCTCACGCTTGGTACGGACCCCGGTGAGCGAAAATGCCTCTTGCACGAGCTCGTCGTCGAGCATGATGTTGGTTCTCACGAGTCGGGACGACTCCCATGGTTTGGTGTATTGGAATGTGTATTGTACACGTGTGCCTGCGGGCTCGTGCTGCGCCCGCGTTTGAGAGGCGCCGCGTTCAGCACGAAGGTGAGACCTATCCCGATGACGCACGTATCACCGATCGATATCCGGATCGAGCTCGCGGATGGACGCAAGCTGGCGGCTCGACTGTGGCGGCCGGTGACGGATACGCCCGCCCCCGCCATTTTGGAGTATCTGCCGTATCGAAAGCGTGACGGCACCGCACCGCGCGACGCCACCACCCATCCGGTGTTCGCCGCGGCGGGCTATGCCTGCATCCGGGTCGACATCGCCGGCACCGGGGATTCGGACGGCGTCTTCGACGACGAGTATTCGGAGCAGGAGCTCCGCGACGGAGAGCAGGTGATCGCCTGGATCGCCCGCCAGCCGTGGTGCGACGGCAACGTCGGCATGATCGGAATCTCCTGGGGCGGGTTCAACGGGCTGCAGCTCGCCTTTCGCCGTCCGCCGGCGCTGAAGGCAGTCGTCACCTGCTGCTCCACCGTGGACCGCTACGCGGATGACATCCACTACATGGGTGGCTGCCTCCTGACCGACAACTTCAACTGGGACGCCCAGATGCTGGCCTATCAGTCCCGTCCGCCCGACCCGGTGCTGCGCGGCGACTGGCGCGAACGCTGGATCGAGCGGATCGAGACGCTGCCCTTCCTCGCCGCCCGCTGGCTCGACCATCCGACCCGCGACGCCTATTGGCGGCACGGCTCGGTCTGTGAGGATTGGCATGCAATCGAGGCGGCGGTGCTGGCCATCGGCGGCTGGGCGGATGCCTATGTCAATGCGCCACCGGCGCTGGCCGCGAACCTGTCCGTGCCCGCCAAGGCGCTGATGGGGCCGTGGGAGCACAAGTATCCCCATATCGCCCGGATCGACCCCGCGGACTTCCACGCCGAGGTCATCCGATGGTTCGACCGCTGGCTCAAGGGCGAGCGCAACGGGGCCGAGGAGCTGCCCGCCTACCGCGCCTTCATCGGGGAGCATGACGAGGCTCCCTCATCGCTCTACGGGCCGCGGGCCGGGCGCTGGGTCGGGGAGGCGGCCTGGCCGTCGCCGAACGTCGGCTCACGGACCCTGCATCTGGGGATTTCCTCCGACACGCTGTCCCATCGACGTGCAGCGTCGTCGGACGCCGAATCTCAGCCCCCGCCTCCGGGTGCTGACGAGATGCCGTCCGCGCCGCACACAATCTCGAAGCCGAAGTGCTCGGAGACGCCAAGGCGGGGTCCGAGCGCCGGAACGCTGTCGGCTGAGCCGGGCACAGGCGAGCGGGTAGTGTCGACCCCACATCATGTCGGCATCGCCGCGGCCTGCTTCTGCCCCGGGATGCGGATCGACAACGAGCTCGCCGCCGACCAGGCGCCCGACGACGCGGCCTCGGAGTGCTTCGACACCGATGCCCTGGAAGCCCCGCTGGAGCTTTTGGGCCGGCCGGTGGTGGAAATTGCCTTCTCGGCGGATCGGCCCGTGGCTCAGTTGTGCTTCAGACTGTGCGACGTTGCGCCCGGAGGCGTATCGCAGCGAATCACCTATCGGGCCTTCAATCCAGCTCATCACGCGGGACCCGAAGCTCCCGCTGCGCTGAAGCCCGGGCGCACCTACCGCGCGCATATTGCGCTCAACGAATGCGCCCACCGATTGCGGATCGGGCACCGGCTTCGACTCGCGGTATCGACGAGCTACTGGCCGGTGATCTGGCCGGCACCGACCGCCGCGGAGGTGACCCTGCACTTGGCGCAGTGCCGTCTAATCCTGCCCGAGCGCCGGGCCGCGGATGAAATCGACCCGGCCGCGCCGGGTCGCCCCGCCGAGTTCCCGGTCCAGGCCGCCGAGCCGCTGCGCGAACCGGTCAACCGGACCGAGCGTCGGATCGCGCCGGACGGTACCCACGTACTCGAGACATTCGACGACTTCGGTGCAAGCCGCGACCTCGAGCACGGACTCGAGAACGGCAGCCACGTGGAGCAGCGCTACTCGATCCACCCCGACGATCCGCTGTCGGCCCGCCACGAGGCCCGCTGGCGTTATGAGTTCCGGCGCGGGGACTGGTCGGTGCGGATCGACACGGAGAGTGTCATGACCTCGGATGCGGCGAGCTTTCACCTCGCCCGCGAGGTCACGGCCTGGGAGGGCGACACGGTCGTCATTGCCCGGAGATGGGGCGAGAATGTCCCGCGCGGACTGTTGTGACCTGCAGATGTGGGCGCGGGGCGCTATGATTGTGTGCGCGGTTCGAAACGCATCGTGCCGCGTTGCTCGATACGAATTCGCTCGCACGAAAAGGAGAACGCGATGCCGCTGCTCACCGAAGGCAGCCCCGCGCCGGCCTTCTCGGTGCCCAATCAGGACGGCACGACCAAGTCTCTCGGCCAGTTCGCCGGCAAGTGGCTCGTCCTGTGGTGGTATCCGAAAGCCGACACACCGGGCTGAACCAGGGAAGGCCAAGGGTTCCGTGATCGATCCCATGACTTCCATGCAAAGAATGCAGTGATTCTCGGCGCCAGCTTCGATTCCCCGGAGGAGAACAAGGCGTTCAAAGACAAGTTCAACTTTCCCTACGACCTGCTGTGCGACACCGGCAAGTCCATGGGCACCGCCTATGGAGCCGCAGGCGATGCGAGCGCATCGCATCCCGCGCGCATCAGCTACCTGATCGACCCCGAGGGGAAGATCGCAAAGGTCTACGGCAAGGTGGTCCCGGCCGATCACCCCGACCAGGTGCTCCGAGACCTCGGGTGATACCCGGTCACCCCATCCCGAGCCGGCCGGCGCACCTGGCGGCTCGGGATGGCCAATGCAAAGTCGAGCCGCCTCGCACATGATCCCGGCCATGGAGGCAGCGAGCTCAGTCGAGAGGCTCCGGCGAGCCTTCAAGGGCCGGCAACAGGGCGTGGCCGCGGTCTATCTGTTCGGCAGCGTCGCACGCGGCGAATCGAGGCCCGGCAGCGATCTCGACGTGGCGGTATTGCTCGAGCCGGCGCCCGAACGCGGCACGTACAAATCGTTGCGACTCGGTCTTCGTGCGGAACTCGAATCCGAGCTTGGGCAGGAGATCGACTTGGTGGTGCTCAACCATGCGCCGCCCGATCTGAATCACCGGGTTCTGCGCGACGCGGTCCTCGTAATCGAGCCCGACCCCTCGGCCCGAGTCCGCTTCGAGGTGCGGGAAAGAAACGAGTACTGGGACCTGAAACCGTATCTCGACCAGTACCGCCGTTCTCGGACCGTTTCCCCGTGACCGACGCGGATCTGATACGCAAACGACTCGCGTTCATCGAGACCTGCCTGCGTGAACTTGCCGAATTCGCCGATCCCGGTCGCGTCGAGCACGACGTCCGCGAGCGGCGGTTCGTCGAGCACACCCTTCAGGTCATGATCCAGGCCAGCCTCGACATCGCCGCTCACATCGTCGCCAGCGATCGACTCGGCGAGCCGACC
>JAKZYK010000127.1:0-4318 GCA_047514485.1 Gammaproteobacteria bacterium | reverse complement strand
TTACAAGACCTCGTCCCGCTGTCCGCGATTTAATGAAATCACTGTCCGGTATTTAGTGAAACCGACACGGCATCCGGTCCCGGTCCAAAAAGCCATGGTTTCTGCGCCCAACTCAGATTTCAGGAGGCACATGTTACAATGAGCCAGAAATCCTCCTTTATTCAAACGTAAACGTTCCGTTAGGCCGTGGAGAAGGTCGTCCGCTTGATCGCACGCTTGCGCGCATGCCCGATCCCTGAGGCTGGGATTCTAGCGATTGAGGGCGCGTCGCCAATCCCTTCTGAGGGGCCTGAGCCAGACGTCCTTGCGGGGCTTGTCGTAGAGCTTGTCCCGATCGTAACGTCTGCGCCCTTGGGTGGTCCCGACGTGGAGCCAGCTGGAGGCCCGGTAGACGGCGCCGGTGTAGCGCGGGGTCTCGACGAAGGTCTCGATGAGCACGGGGGTGGTGTTGTAGCGCTCGGCCCAGTCCCCGGGCAGGCGGCGGCGCACGATTGCGAGGATGTGCGAGCCAAGGTTGGGGACCTCGACCCAGGGCAGGATGAGGAAGCGCGGGTTGTCGACCACCAGGGGCAGGTTCTTCTCGCGCAGTAGCGGCGTCCATCCGATGAAGTTGTCGCGCGGGGCGAGCTTCCACGCGGCGGTGGAGAAGCCGAGCATGGCGAGCGGCCAGCCGTTGCGATCGTGGACGGCGTAGCGCATCTGTGCGCCGACCAGGGTCTTGTAGCCGAGATAGTGATAGCGGGCGACGAACTCGTTCCAGAGCTTGCCTTCGCGGGTCTCGCGCACGACGGGGCGCAGATCGAGCGGTCGGACTTCGTCGAGGGTCGTCGGCGCGGGGAACAATGGCGGCTCGGTGTCCGGTCCGAAGACGATGGGCCTGGGCTGGTGCCGCCGCCCCCTTGGCGGGGGCAGGGCGATCACGCCGTCGCGGTGCATGGCGAGCATGGTGACGCGGGCCATCATGTCCTTGAGGCCGCCGTCGGGCTTGAGCCAGCCGATGCGCCGGCAGAACTCCCTCGACAGGGCGGCGCGGGTAGGCTGCGGGTCGGCGGCGATCAAGGCGCGCAGCAGCGCTATTTCGTCTGCGGTGAAGTCGCGCCCGTAATAGCGGCAGTCGATCACGCCGGTCATCTCTGCGCCGTGAACTGGCTCCTGCGCTCCTCGCTCATCGACCACGGCAGCCAGGGCGACAGGTCGTCCGGCGGCTGGCGGCCATTGTCCGCGCACGCGGCCAGCCACGCTTCCAGCCAGCGCAGGACGTCTATGCCGTTCATCGAGAGCGTGCCCACGACCGAGTACATGATCGCGGTGAACTCGGCGCCCTTCTCGCTGTCGCACCCGAAGCTCAATCGTCGTCCGATTGACGGACCGCGCAAAAATCTCTCGGCCTTGTTGTTGTCGAGAGGCACTTCCGGGCGGTCGATGAACACGCACAGTCCCTCGCGATGGTTGAGCAGGGAGCGCAGCGCATTGCCCGGCAGGGCGGCGAGCTCGCGCTCGGCCTGCGCAAACAGGGCCTCAAGCGCGGTTTTCAGCGCGGTCTGTGCCGCGTCGAACGCCGGGATCTGGCGCTTGAGCTCGGGGTCGTAATGCTTCAGCCGCTCGTCGTTCAACCGGTAGATCTCGGCGATCCGCTCGATCCATCGCTGGCACCATTGCTCCAGCCGATCCTGGCCGGCCGCGCAGTCGATAAAGTCCCTCCGAACATGGCACCAGCAGAACGCGAGGGTCACCAGCCCCCCGAGCATGCGCGCCAGCTTCTTGTAAGCGCTGTAGCGGTCGCAGACGATGACCGCGGAGAGGACGATTCCGGCGAACAGCTTCTCGGCCGCCTCGGCGCTGCGGCTCGCATCGATGTGGAAGCAGACCGCGTCGTCGCTGACCGAGGTCCACAGCCACGCCCGGTTGGAGCGGTCTTCCCCGCGCAGTTCCTGCACACGCCAACCGGTCTCGTCGGCATGACGCAGCACCGCCTCGTTCTGGTGGGCGAGGATCGCCTCGAACAGTGGCGCGAACAGCGGCACGAAGCGCTTCAGGCTGTTGGCCAGCGTCCCCGGCGAGACCGCCAGCTCCTGGGCGGACATCCATGCGGCGATGCGGTGCACCGGGCGCAAGCAGACACAAAGTTCGAAGAGGAAGCGCGCCCAGAAGGTGATTCCGTAGGGCGTGCCACGGAACAGCCGCGGCACCGGGGGCGCGGACACTTCCATGGGCGACGACGTGCACTCGCAGGTCCGGCGCCAGCGCGCACGGCGGATGACGCGCTTGTGGGCCTTGACCTCGATCTCGACGAGGGTGGATTCCTCGGCGCCGTTTGGCGCATAGGGTTGTCCGCACTGTACGCAGACGCACGCATCCGGCGGCGGGGCGAGTATTTCGGGGCGCTCATCGAGACCGGGCCGCTGGGTACGGCCGTGGCCGGGCGCGCCACGCTGGTGGCCGCGCTTGCGTGTGGAGCGCGGCTTCTTCTGCTGCTCGCTCTTGCGCCCGTAGAGCCTCCTCGACAGCACCGCCCCGGTCGAGCGCAGCCTGGCTAGCTCGGCTTCCAGCGCCTCGATCCGGTTCCGCGCACCCTTCGCGGTCCTGCGCAACCGGGCGTTCTCTCTGGACAGCAACGTGATCGTGGCCTTCTGGCGCCGCGACCGGCGCAGAACCCTACGCAACTCGGCGTCCATGGCGGACAGCGATGTCGAGAGCGTCTTCCTAACGGCGCGAAGCTTGCCAAGCCGCTCTTGCGACGCCGCCCGGGCGGCCTTTGCCGCCTTCACGGACTTATGCAGCCGGGCATTCTCCTTGCGCAGCCGCACGATCGTAGTCTTCTGGCGCCGCGACCTCCGAAGCACATTGCGCAGGTGAGCGGCCTCGTCGAACGGCAATCTCGACAGCGTCGCCCCGAGCGCGCGGAGCTTGGCAAGCCGAGCCGTCAGCTTCTCCTTCGCATGCTCGGACACCTCCAGGGCAACGCGCACCCGGTAGGCTTCTTCCGACAGCAAGCGGATCTTGTCCTTCTGGTCGCGTAATCTCCTCAGTTCGGCGTTGAGCCGAACGATATCGCGGTTCTGCCACCTGATCGTCTCCTTGTGGCCCTCCACTGTCTGCACGGCCTTGTGAAGCTGGCGGTTCTCGTGTTCCAGCGCGCCGATCCGCTGCTCTCGGGCCTTCGAGGCCGCCACCGGCGGCTCGGCAAGGGCCTGCGAAAGGAGCTTGCGCAGGCGCGCCACTTCCGCGTGCTTTCCCGGCGCACCTGCCTTCACCGCGCGGCGGAGCTGCTTCGTCTCCTCGACAGCCGACTCGAGCTTGCTCCGACAGGCCTTAAACCGCGACTTCCACGAACCGGCATCGCTGCGGGCGGCCACTTCCGCCCAGCGCAACTCTTCCGCACGCGCTTCGGCGGCGTCCGCCCGAGCCCGTTCCTGCTCGTACAACGATCGAAAATCGCGCGGGGCACATGTCGGCGCCGCAGGGGAAAGGCATATCCCCTCGCTGCTCTCGGTCAGCGTCAGCTCTGCGGCGAAATCATCGTCGAGAACCGCCATGCGCCCGACGATAACGCATGGCTCTCCGTGTTACCAGCCCCCTTGTGGGATCTCGATTCGATCAGGACGATGACGCCAGTGTTGGATCTCCCCACGGCCCGATGGAACGGTTACCGGCATCACGCGCGAACGGTAGCAGCGCCTCGTCGCGGGCGATTCGCGAAATCACGCCGGCGTAGTAGCCGACCGCCGCCTCGTCGCGCGGGATGGTGGTATCGAAATCGGCCAGCACCTTGAACAACTGCCCGAAATCCGGGTCGGTGGCGCTGAGGAGCTCGTAGAGGCCGCCGTCGCCGATCAGCACCACCTTGACGTTGATCGGGATCGGGTCGGGCTTGAGGAACGGCGCGCCGAGGGGGGAGGCGAGCTCGGCCGGGACGATCTCCAGCATGCCCGACCGCAGGCTGCGCAACAGCACCTTCCAGGCGCCGGGCTCGGCAAGTACGTCGCGCGCCTCCAAAATCAGGAAGCCGCCGTCTGCCTGGAGCAGCGATCCCCCTGGATCGTCATGTGGTCTGCGTGCGGGCGGCCCTCGGCCACGAAATCGCGCTCGATCTCGCCGAGGAGATTCCTGAGCGAGGGCGTGCGCTCGATCACGATCGGGCAGCCGGCTTCGGCGTCGTGCTCGAGGATAAGGTTCACCCGATATCTGCGGGTCGCGGCCTTGATCTGGTCGAGGGCACCGAGCCTTTGCACCAGATCGGCGACCACGTCGGCGAGGAAGTCGCGCACCGCCGGCACGTCGAACGCGGACTGGATCGCATCGATGTGGTGGCCGAGAG
>JAKZYK010000126.1:0-3420 GCA_047514485.1 Gammaproteobacteria bacterium | reverse complement strand
CGACGAGCGCCGCCCTCGGCGTCGAGGGCGCTCTGGTGCAGATGATCTCCCACGGGTTCATCTCCGGCGCGCTCTTTCTCTGCGTCGGCGTCATGTACGACCGTCTCCACAGCCGCATGATCGGAGACTACGGCGGCGTGGCACATCCGATGCCCGCCTTCGCCGCGTTCATGATGCTGTTCGCGCTCGCGAACTCCGGACTGCCGGGAACCTCCGGATTCGTCGGCGAGTTCATGGTCATCCTCGCGAGCTTCAAGGCCGGCGCATGGATTGCTTTTCTCGCCGCGACCACCCTGGTGCTGGGGGCCGCGTACACGCTGTGGATGTACAAGCGTGTCGTCTACGGGCCGGTCGCGAACGAAGGGGTCGCTTCGCTCGGGGATATCGGGCGGCGGGAGTTCGCGATCCTCGCCGTTCTCGCGCTGATGGTGCTCCTGTTCGGGCTGTGGCCGGCACCGCTGCTGGAGGTCATGGGGCCGAGCGTCGAGCACCTCATCGAGCATCTCGCGAAGTCGAAGCTGTGAACGAACCGGCCCGACCCCGGCATCAGGAGAGCGCCCGATGACGCCGCCCGGATTCGCCGTCCCCGATCTGCTGCCCGCGTCGGCGGAGATCTTTCTCCTCGGCATGGCGTGCGTCGTGCTGCTCGTGGACGTCTGGTTGGCGGAGCGGTACCGGCGGTTCACCTACCAGCTCTCGCAGGCGTCGCTTGCCGGCGCCGCGTTGCTCGTGCTCGCGACGTTTCCCGAAGCGCGTATCACCACGTTCGGCGGTGCCTTCGTGGCCGATCAGATGGCGGCGGTACTCAAGACGTTCCTCCTCGTCGTGAGCGGATTCGGCTTCTTCTACTCCAGGGTCCACCTCGAGCCGCGCGGCTCGATGCGAGGCGAGTACTTCGTCCTCGGACTGTTCGCGGTGCTGGGGATGATGGTGCTGGTGTCGGCGGGCGGCTTCCTGACCCTCTACCTGGGCCTCGAGCTGCTGTCGCTCTCGCTGTACGCGATGGTCGCGCTCGATCGGGATTCCCGCCTGGGGTGCGAGGCGGCAATGAAGTACTTCGTGCTCGGAGCGCTCGCCTCGGGGATGCTGCTGTACGGGATCTCGATGATTTACGGCAGCACCGGCAGACTTGATTTCACGGAGATTGCCGCGGCGCTCGCCGCTCCGGGCGCAATGCGGCTCACGATGGTGCTCGGACTCGTGTTCGTGGTGGTCGGGGTTGCGTTCAAGCTCGGAGCGGTGCCGTTCCACATGTGGGTGCCGGACGTGTACGAGGGCGCTCCGACGCCGGTCACCCTGTTCATCGCCACCGCTCCCAAGATCGCGGCATTCGGAATGCTCATGCGCGCGCTCGTCGACGGCCTCGGCGCGCTTTCCGACGACTGGTCACAGATGCTCACGGTGCTCGCAGTGTTGTCGATGGCGGCCGGAAACGTCATCGCGATCGCGCAGACGAACATCAAGCGCATGCTCGCCTATTCGGCGATCGCCCACGTCGGGTTCATCTTCGTCGGGATGGCGTCCGGCACCCCGGCCGGGTACGCGGCCTCGATGTTCTACGTCCTGACCTATGCGCTGATGGCACTCGGCGGATTCGCGATGGTGATCTGGCTCGGGCGGGCAGGCATGGAGGCGGATCGGCTCGACGACTTCAAGGGCTTGAACGATCGCAATCCATGGTTCGCATTCATGATGCTGATCCTGATGCTGTCCATGGCCGGGGCGCCGCCGTTCGTCGGCTTCTGGGCGAAGTGGTCGGTGTTGCGCGAGGTGATCGCGGCCGGCATGACGTGGCTGGCGGTGGTGGCGGTGCTGTTCTCGGTCATCGGCCTGTTCTACTACCTGCGCGTCGTGCGCCTGATGTACTTCGAAGCGCCCCGTGACGCCGCGCCGGTGACGGCGCTGACCGACATGAAGGTCGTGGTCAGCGCGAACGCGCTGGCAATCCTCGCACTCGGGATCTATCCGGGTGCGCTGTTGAATCTCTGCGCGACGGTCATCGGGCCTTGATGCGCGGGATCGGGGCGCCGGCTCAATCGCCGGACGGGATGCCGCCGATGCGGCGCCCCATCTGTACGGGCGCTCCCGGCGCCATCCACGATGTCCACTCGACGGCGGGGTTCGCGAGCATGAAGATCACCGTCGAGCCCATGTTGAACCGGCCCATCTCCCGGCCCTGCTCCAGCACGATCTCCGTGTCGTCGTAGCGCTCCACGAGGATCCGGCGCCGTCGCGGCGGAGTCACGACTCCGCTCCATACCTGCTCGATGCACCCCACGAAGACCGCGCCGATCAGGGTCATCGCCAGCGGACCGAGATCGGTGTCGAAGAACGAGACGACCCGCTCGTTGCGTGCGAAGAGGCGGTCGATCGCATCGACGGTCGTCGGGTTGACACTGAACAGCTCCCCCGGAACGTACACCATTGAGCGCAGCCGGCCGGTAAGCGGCATGTGCACGCGATGGTAGTCGCGCGGCGACAGGTAGATCGTTGAGAACCGCCCGCCGTCGAACACGGCGGCAGCGCGCTCATCGCCCCCGAAGAGTGCTTCGAGCGTGTAGGTGCGGCCTTTGGCCTGGATCACGCGCCGGCCGCGCATCGAGCCCATCGCGGCCACGGTTCCGTCCGCCGGAGAGACGATGGTGCGGAGCCCGCTGTCCAGTGGTCTCGCTGCGGGGGTAAGAGCGCGGGTGAAGAACGTGTTGAAATCGGGATACGACGCCGGGACCGGATCCGCGGCGATGCTCAGGTCGACGCCGTACCTGCGGACGAACCAGCGAATCTGCCAGTTCTTCCAGGGCGAAAATCGGATGCGGGTCGCCCGCAGCATCATCCGCGACAGCAGGTGCTTCGGATAGAGTCGCTGGCGCATGCCGGCGAGGCGGACCGCTCTCCGAGAGACAGGCGCGTGATCCCACGCGGGCGTTACAGGGCGACGATCCATGCAATTTGAGCAGGTGTTCGGAGCGGCGGAAGGTGCGGAGCGCATTATACGCCTGCCGCCCGCGCGGCCCGGTCGTCCGGTGATGAGCGGGGAGTGGCATGGCAGGACGTTTGCCGGCCGGGGGGAGCGCCCCGCACAGTACTCGCATCGGCCGTCTCCCGCCGTGATTGCGGGCAGCCGGATCTGCCGGCAAATGGCCGGCTGGAGTGCGTCGGGTGGGCGTGTCCCGCGGGCTGGCGCCCCGGACAGGATTCGAACCTGTGACCTTCCGCTTAGGAGGCGGACGCTCTATCCGGCTGAGCTACCGGGGCTGGGACGGGATGCGGGCGCAAGCCGCGTTGGTGGAGCCGATGGGGGTCGAACCCACGACCTCAGCATTGCGAACGCTGCGCTCTCCCAACTGAGCTACGGCCCCGGTGAGGAAACGGGAGTGTACTCGCGTCGATTTCGGCGCGCCAGCCACCATTCGGCGTGTT
>JAKZYK010000125.1:0-4863 GCA_047514485.1 Gammaproteobacteria bacterium | reverse complement strand
GGACTGGCCGATTGCAAGGCGGGGGCTCGGGAGACTGATCGCCGACCGGAACGCGATTATGCAAGAATCCGGCGCGCCTTTTCATGGTTCGGTGGAAGCGGGTAGTGTCTCGGTCCGGACGCTATGCCCTTGTTTCCGTCGATTCGGATTTCAAGCTGAGGCACCACCTGGAGGCGAAGGTCCATGCCGGTACGAGAGATCGGAGTCGGGATCGGAGACGTGGCAAAGCCCCAGGCGAGCGCGCCCCCGCTCGCCTACGTCGCGGTGGTTGTCGACGACCCCAAGGGCGTTGCGGCGATCTTCGAGCGTGATCTCGGGCTGCCGCGCACCGATGTCTCGGCTCCCGGCGGTGCGGTTCGGTGGATCACCGTTGGTGAGAGCGCAATCGCGCTGTTCGAGTCCGGCCACGAATTCACCGGCGGCGCGGTGAGAAGCGGCGTCCACCATATCGCGATCACCGCGTCCGATCCGGCCGCCCGCACGGCCGAATGCGGCTTCACCCACGACGGTGCGACGCCGGGGCTGGGCGGGGGCAGTCAGGTGGAGCTTGCGCCCCTTGCCACGTGCGGCATCGCGACCCGGCTGTGCGAGCCGATCGGAGCGGGTGCGAGTGGCGGCGCGAGCGATCACGTGGAGCGGATCGACCACATCGGGGTCGCGAGCGAGGACAATCGTGCGGCCGGCGCGGTCTTCACCGATCGGCTCGGCTGCCCGGTCGAGAGCACCCAGACCGATTTCGAGATCTCGCAGCCGATCGAGAGCTTCACCTCCGACAAGTACGGGGTCGTCTACCACAGCCGACCTCCGGTACCCATCGGCGGCCTGCGGGTGAGCTTTCTCACCACCGGCGATTGCGAGCTCGAGCTGCTGCAACCATTCGATCCGCGCCGCGCGGACCCGCGCGCGGAAGGACCGGAGCGGGGTGCGCCCGGAAACACCCGCGGCGACAAGGGCGCGATCGCGCGTTACATCGAGCGGCGCGGCCCCGGCCTGCATCATCTCGCGCTGAAGACGCCGGATATCGATGCCACGCTTGCCCGTCTCGCCGGGGCCGGCCATCGGATGATCGACCGCGTGGGCCGGCCCGGGTCGCGCCGGGCGCGGATCGGCTTCATCCATCCGGCGTCGCTCGGCGGCCTGCTGCTGCACTTCGCGGAGCGCGATGACCTCTGAAGTGGTGACCACCGAGCGGGTCGGACCCGCGATGGTGGTGAGGATCGACCGGGAGTCGTCGGGCAACGCGATCAGCCGGGAGGTCGTCGCCGGCCTGGCCGAGAGCGTACGCGAGGCCGCCGCGGCGGACGGACTCGCAGCGGTCGTCATCACCGGTAGTGGCGGGAAATTCTTCGCGGCGGGAGGCGACCTCAAGCAGTACCGGGAGCTGCTCACGCGCAGCGAGCTGGCCACCGCGTTCGCTGGTCCGCGCGCGCTGATGGACGCCATCGAGACGCTGCCGATGCCGGTCATCGCCGCCATCAACGGCTACGCGCTCGGCGGCGGTGCGGAGCTTGCGCTGGCCGCCGATCTGCGTATCGCGTCGGAGAATGCGCGCATCGGCTTCCCCTACGTGAAGCTTGGCCTCATCGCGGGATGGGACGGGATGGAGCGCCTGGCGCGGTGCTGCGGCTACGGGCACGCGATGCATCTGTTGCTCACGGGCGAATCGATCGGCGCGGAGCGTGCGGAGCGCATCGGGCTGGTGAGCGAGGTCGTCTCCGGCAACGTGCTCGATGCGGCGCTCGCGCACGCGGAGCGTTTCGCCGGATACGCACCACTTGCGCTCCGTGCTACCAAGACGATGCTTCGCCGCGCGTTCACCGGTCCAGCGGCGCCGGCACGCGAGGAGGCGCGGGCGTGGTTCTCCGATCTGTGGGTCAGCGAGGATCACCGCGAGGCGGAAACGGCATTCGTCGAGAAGCGGTCCCCGAGGTTCAAGGGCCGGTAGGGATCGTTGGCCCCAAGCGCAAGCTCCGGTTCCGCCTCAGTCACAAGGATTCGAAGTCGAACAGCGCCCGATCCGCGAGATGCGACGGCCCGACATGCTGAATCGCACGAAAGATCTGCGCGCCGCGCCCCGGTGACTCGCGCTCCCACTCCGTGAGCATCGCCTTGAGGCGCTGTCGCTCGAGTCCGTCCTGGGAGCCGCAGAGATTGCACGGGATGATGGGGAAGTGCATCGCGCGAGCGAACCGGTCGAGGTCGCGTTCCGCGCAGTACGCGAGCGGACGGATCACGACGTGGCGGCCGTCGTCGCTGCGCAGCTTGGGCGGCATCGCGCACAGCCGTCCGCCGTGGAACATGTTCATGAACAACGTCTCGACGATGTCGTCGCGATGATGCCCCAGTGCGATCTTGGTGAACCCGTGTTCGGCCGCGTAGCGGTAGAGCACCCCGCGACGCAGCCGCGAGCAGAGCCCGCACATCGTCTTGCCCTCGGGGAGCACCCGCTTGACGATGCTGTAGGTGTCCTGCTCGATGGATTCGAACCGGATACCGCGTGATGCGAAGTACGCGGGCAGCACCTCGGCGGGGAAGCCCGGCTGCTTCTGATCGAGGTTGACCGCGACGACCTCGAAGTCCACGGGAGCGTTGCGTGCCAGGGTCATCAGCATGTGCACCATCACGTGCGAGTCCTTGCCGCCCGACACGCACGCCATCACTCGATCGCCGTCCTCGATCATCCGGTAGTCCACGATCGCCTTGCCGACCAGCGCTCGGAGCCGGGCTTCGAGCCGCTTCACGTTCTCGGACTTCCCGGTCTCACCGGATACTCCGGCCTTCTCGGGCTGTCTCGTCTTCCGGCCCTTGAAGGGAACGACGACCGCGTTCATGCGCCGAGGAACTCCTCCAGCGCAGCGTTGAACGGGCCGGCCTGCTCGATGTTGCAGAAATGCGCGGACTCATCGAGCACCACGAGCTTCGAGCCCGCAATGCGTTCGTGAATGAGCTCAGCCACATCCGGAGGGGTACCGGGGTCGTGCTCGCCGACGACGACCAGCGTCGGGCAATCGATCGCGCGGATGCTCTCGCGCTGGTCCATCGCCGCGATCGCGTGGGCGCAGGCTATGAAGCCTTCCGGCGGGGTCGCGAGGATCATCTCCCGGACCCGGGCGACATCGGTGGGGATCCGCTCCTGACCCAGCTTGGTGAACCAGCGATCGATCGTCCCGTCCACCACCGCGGCCATTCCACCGTTGGTCACCGCCTCGATGCGGGCCGTCCACACGTCCGCACCGCCCATGTATGCCGAGGTCGAGCAGAGCACCAGCCTGTCGAATCGATCGCCGTGCTTCGTTCCGGCCATCTGCCCGACCATGCCGCCTTTGGAGCAGCCCATGAAGCTGGCGCGTTCGATGCCCAGTGCGTCGAGAAGTCCGATCGCGTCCGCGGTCAGCATCTCGATGCTGTAGGGGCCGGGGGTGACCCCGGACTGTCCGTGACCGCGGCTGTCATAGCGCAGCACCCGAAACCCGAGCCGGAGCAGGGTGTCGATCTGGTGGTCCCACATGCTGAGGTTCGAAGCGAGGGAATTCGAGATGAGGATGACCGGCGCTTCGTCCGGGCCATCGAAGCGGTAGTGCAGAGCGGTGTCGTTGACGTTTGCGGTCGGCATGGGCAGTCTCCGGCAAGTTGTATCGGCAAGATGGTTGGACCGGGAACGGCGCTCGGTCGGTCTTGTTCGGTGGCCCGCCTCGCACCCGATGCGGGCCGGCGAATCGTACAGGAGCGATCATGCACAATTCCGCGGCCCATGATCCCATTTGGAGCGCACTACACCGCATATGTCCGTGGATGAGTACGAGTTCCGGATCCGGCTCGCGATGACCGGCGAGGTCTTCGGGGTTCCGGCGGACAAGAGCATCGTCGAGGTGCTGCGCGAGAACGGCATCGACATCGAGACTTGCTGTGAGCAGGGGTATTGCGGCACCTGCATGACCCGCTATCTGGAGGGAGAGCCAGAGCATCGCGACACCGTACTCGACGACGAGGATCGCGAAGACTACGTTCTAGTATGCTGCGCCCGATCCAGATCCGAGGAGTTGGTGCTGGACCTCTGAGGCGAATTCGCGAGGCACCGGCTTCGCATCGAATCCTCACCGCACCGGGCATCGGTACAATTCGGTATTCGGTTGAAGCTTTCAGAGCCCATGCTTTGCACTAAACTAGGCTCGACACGAGGCACGGCACAGGTCGCTGACGGCGTGCGTGCCGTCAGTCCCTGACGATTCGGAGGTATGTCCCATGATTCCTCGCCACTACATCCGCAATGCCTGGTACGCCGCCGGACTCTCCGAGGAGTTCGCGGTGGATGAGCTGCAAGGACATACGATCGCGGGGCGTCCGGTCCTGCTGTGGCGCTCGCGCGACGGCGAGATCGGCGCTTTCGACAACCGGTGCTCGCACAAGCGCATGCCGCTATCCGAGGGTCGGGTGCTCGACAACGGAACCCTCGAATGCGCCTATCACGGCCTGCGCTATGACCCACGGGGGGTCTGCGTGGCGGTTCCCTCGCATCCGGACGGCCCGATCCCCGAGCAGGCGAAGCTCAGGCCCTTTCCGGTAATCGAGCAGGACGGCTTGGTGTGGGTCTGGCCGGGCGACCCGGAGCGCCACCACGAGTCGCGGCCTCCGCGGACCTCCGAGCTAGCCGACGACGCCTGGGAGTCGATCAGCTCCGGCCCCATGCAGGTGCCGGCCAACTACCTGCTGCTGATCGAGAATCTGCTCGACATCTCACATTTCTACCCGCTGCACGACGGCAACATCGGCGATGTCGCCAACAGCCGGATTCCGGTAAAGCTGGTCGAGGGCGAGATCGACGGGAACCGTTACGTGAAGACCATCCGCGAGGTCGAGAGCTAC
>JAKZYK010000124.1:0-5215 GCA_047514485.1 Gammaproteobacteria bacterium | reverse complement strand
GGTCGATCGACGAACGTACCTGAACCGGACACCGAGGGCCGCGGGTGGTCCGCGAGCCGACGGATCTCAAAGACGAGCAAGGAGAATGAATATGGCCAATCAGGCATTGGGAATGATCGAGACCAAGGGCTTCGTTGCCGCCCTGGCGGCGGCGGACGCAATGGTCAAGGCGGCGAACGTGACCATCACCCAGCGCGAGGAAGTCGGCGATGGACTCGTCGCGGTGGTGATCTCGGGGGACGTCGGCGCGGTCAAGGCGGCGACCGAGGCCGGCGCGGAGACCGCGAACCAGGTCGGAGAGCTGGTCTCCGTCCACGTCATCCCGCGGCCTCATCAGGACCTCGGCAAGCACTTCACGGCGACTGGAAAGTGAGGTGCCCGGCGGGTGGACGCGCGCCGCGCGCCAGCGCCGTCCGCTCCGGGCCGGGGGGAGGGCATCGGCCGCATGGCAGGGTGCCAAGAGGGAGCCGGTGTGAAGCAACCCGAGGGCAGGGGAGCGGGCAGCGGCCGCACGGCCGGTCGATGGCCGCATGGCCGGGCGGCGGTCTGGAATGACCGAGCTTCGGGTCTACCTGTCCATCGAGGATCTCCAGCCCCAGTTCGCGGCGTACATGTCGACGCCGGTGCGGGCGCGGGGATATCCGCCGATGCAGGGTGACAACAGCCTCATAGTCGAGGTCACCCCCGCGTTGTCGATCCATCGTCTCGTCGACCTGGCGCTGAAGGCCCGGCCGGACATGGAGCCCGGCATCCTGTTCACGGAACGCCGGTTCGGTCTGCTCGAGCTCCATTCGAGAGATCCCGGGGAGCTCCGCGAGGCGGGCGAGGCCATTCTCCGAGGCATCGGCGCGAAGGCGTCCGATCAGCTCGCGCCGTCGACGCTCTATACGGACGTCATAGAGGACGTGAGCGATCAGCACGCCATCATCCTGAACCGCATGCGCAACGCATCGATGATCCTGCCCGGACAATCCCTCCTGCTCTACGAGATGGCTCCCGCCCTCTTTGCCGCGGTCGCCGCAAACGAGGCGGAGCGGGCGGCGCCGGAGGCGACGATCGTCGATATCCAGATGATGGGAGCCTCGGGCCGCGTCTTCATGGCGGGCGAGACGGCGGCTCTGCAGAACGCCCGGGACGCCATCGAGAAGACTCTCGCAAGGATCGACGGCCGGGCGGCTTAGCCGGTCGCCTGCTTGCAGGCGGGACTGCCGGAGCCGGTGCGGCTCGAAATCATCGAAGCGCACGGGGCATGAGACCGTCGGGATGATCTCGTCGTGTGGATCAGGCACGCGATGCCGGTGCGAGTCGATGCGCCCGCATCTTCCGGTAGAAGGGCAGGTGATGCTCGTAGTAATCGCGGAGGTGGGGCGCGGCATCCAGTCCGGGGCCGCTCGAGGGCCGGGGCTTGTCGATGCCCGTGGAGCCGGCGAGATCGGCGTGCCAGCCGCTCACGTCTCGCCACGCGCCCGGTAGCGCCGCGTCCCATTTGAGCGCCCGCGGCAAGAACGGCAGCTCCAGCGCCCGGCAGTACGCGCGCAGGGTGCCGGCCGGATCGTCGGCGAGATCTGCCGCGTCGATCACCACCGGCGTCTGTCCGGTGACCTCGCCGATCCGTTCGAAGCAGCGGTACTGGGCTTCGCATCCGATCTCCTCCAGCGTCGCACCGGGGTCGAGCCGGAAGTAGGACGGGATCGAGCGAGCCGGGTCGCGGATGAGGAAGGTGCTGGCCATGCGCCGGATGAAGTCCACGTCGTCGTGGAGGTGGTCACTGACGTAGTAGCACATGTCCTTGACGAACACCGGCCGGTTGCACGCGGTCTCCAGGATCATCGAGCGGACGTCCTCGTACGACGTCGGTCGCCGCGGATCGACCTCGAGATGCGGCAGGCGCTTCTTGCCGTCGTGCACGTAGTACAGATACAGGAACGGCTCGTGCAGGGTGGCCATGTCACCGCGTTCGAGCATTGCCCGCTCCAGCGCGCTCGACAGGGATCGGGGATGGCACCAGAGGAAGATGATTCTGTGCACGGATGCCCGTCTGGGACGACGAACGCTGGCTATTGGAGCGGGTGCGGCGGTCGGCGCCGGATCCAGGGCGCCGCTTCCTCGAGCTGGCGGGCCAGGCGCAGAAGACGTGCATCCTCTCCCACCTTGCCGGCGAAGTGCATCCCAATCGGCAGGCCGTCCGCGCTCTGGTGCAAGGGGACCGACATCGCCGGCTGGCCGGTGACGTTGAACGTCTCGGTATAGGGCGCGAATCGCCAAGCGCGCTCGTTCCAGACTTCGACGCCCTTCTCGATGCATGCCGTGAGGATGCCGGTCTTCAGCGGCGGCTCGGTGGTGACGGGCGTCAGCAGCACGTCGAAGTCGGCCATCGCATGGGCCATCCCGATCTGCCAGTCCCGCATCGTCCTGCGCGCCTGCGACACTTGAATCGAGTCCAGCCGGGCCGCCTCGGCCACGCTCCAGGCGACCAGCGGTCCCAGCTCTCCGTCCCGAGGCGCGCGGCCAATTGTCTCGGCGCGGTCGGCGACCACCGCGGCGAGCTCGCCTGCCCAGAATACCGACGCAGCGTCACAGGCATCGTCCGCGATCGGCCAAGTCCACGGTCGGACCGTATGTCCGAGATCGGCCAGCAGTCCCGCGGTCGCCTCGATCTTGCCGGCGATCTCCACGGCGGGAGCCCGCCCGCCGGGTGAAGCTGTTGCCACGCCGATCCGCAGCCCGCCCACGGGGCGGTCGAGCGCCGCAAGGAAGGCGCCGGAGGGTGTGGCGAAGGGGGTGGGCGCACCGAATTCCGGTCCGGCGGTCGCGTCGAGCAGGGCGGCGGAGTCGCGCACCGTCCAGGTGACCGCGTGGTCGCAGTTGAGTCCACCCACCAGCGGGCCGAATTCGGCTCCGATGGCGACGAGGCCGCTCGAAGGCTTGAAGCCGAATACGCCGCAGCACCCTGCCGGCACCCGGATCGATCCGCCGGAGTCGGTGGCATGTGCCATTGGAACCATCCCCGACGCCACCGCGGCCGCGGCGCCGCCGCTCGATCCGCCAGGTGTGCGGGTCCGGTCCCAGGGATTGGCGGTCGGGCCGTAGAGCTCGGGTTCGCAGCCGAAATCGGTGGCGAACTCAGGCGTGTTGGTGCGGGCGGGGATGATCAGTCCCGCCGCACCCCAGCGCGAGACCAGCAAGCTGTCGGCGGTTTCTACCGGTGCGCCCGCGAAGAACCGGCAGGCGTAGGTCGTGGGGAAGCCCGAGACATGGACGTTTACGTCCTTGGCGGGAAACGGAACACCGGCAAGCGGCGCCTTGCGGTCGACAGCCTCCGCATCGTCGCGCGCCTTCTCGTAGTTGCGCATCACGATGGCGTTGAGCGCGGGGTCGAGCCGTTCAATCTCGTCGATGGCCGCCTCCAGCACCTCGCGTGCCGTGACTTCGCCTGACCGCACCAGCTCGGCGAGGCCGACCGCGTCCCTCGCTCTGTACTCTTGGCTGTTCAGCACGGAGCCTCTCCGTCAAGGGTCGGCATTGCGCATCACGACGGCGTCGAGTGCCGAATCGAGGCTCGATAGTGCTTCGGCCACTTCGCACGCCGTCATTTCGGTTGGCTGCACCAGTTCGACGAGTCCGACCTCGGCTCGTGTCCGGTACTCTTCGCGACTCGGCATGACGCCGCTCCGTCAGGTTTGGGTACGCAAGCCAAGCCTTTCCTGGTAGGCGCGGCTCATGCCCTGGGTCATCCGGTCGGCGATCATCGCGATGAACGCCATGCCGATTCCGGCGACGATTCCGACCCCGAAGTCGCCGTCGCCGAGCCCGATGTAGACTCGTTGGCCGAGGCCGTTGGTGCCGACCAGCGCCGCGATGACCAGCATCGCGATGCCGAACATGATGGTCTGATTGAGCCCCAGCATCATCACCGGCATCGCCAGCGGAAGCTTCACGCGCCACAGAAGCTGCCTTCGGGTGCAGCCGAAGCAGGTGGCGGCCTCGACGACCTCGGCGGGCACGTTGCGCAGCGCGTGCTCGGCGTAGCGAATGGCCGGCACGATGGCGTAGGCCATGATCGCGAGAAGCGCGGTGAACTCGCCAATCTTGAAGATCATCACGAAGGGGATGAGGATGACGAACAGCGGCATGGTCTGCAGCGTGTCGTTGATCGGGCGCAGGAACGCCGAGACGCCGTCGTACTCGGAGGCCAGGATGCCGAGCGCGACCCCGATGACGAACGAGAGCAGCACCGCGAGTCCGCACAGATAGACCGACAGCATGGTCTGCGGCCACACACCGGCGACGATCAGGAATCCGAGTCCGAGGACCGTACCGAGCGCGAGACGCGGGCCGCCGAGCTGCCAGCCGAGCAAGGTTGCCATTGCCAGCATCACGGGCCACGGAAGGCGCGTGATCCCGAAGAACAGCAGGATCGCGAGAAAGGCGATCAGCGAAGCCCGGCCGATGCCCCGGCGCACTGCCGTGTACAGGACCAGGGCGGCGACGAGAACGGCGTAGCCCTGCTTCAGACCCGGCGTGAACTCGAATCCCCAGGAGAACGGGGTGATGGTCAGCTCGAATCCCGTCTTCACCGGCAGCATCACGAAGAAGAAGGCCCAGCTCTTGATGAGGCTGATGGTCTTCGCGTGCTCGACCACGAGCCAGGTCACGGCGTCGTTCAGGTACTGCGCCGGATAAATTTCGAACGACTCGGGGTACTCCTTCAGGAACGGGAGGATCTGCGCCAGCAGCCCGACGCCCACTCCGAGGCCGAGGGCGATGATGGAATTGCGATGCCGGGTCAGGAAGTCACGCCCCGCGCCGGGATCACGAGGTTCCGCGGTGGCGGCCGCCGCAGTGAGCCGGTCCATGACCATCGCCATCAGCGCGATTACGATGCCGGCCAGCAGGCTTTCGCCGAACTGCGCCTTGCGCATGGTCGAGAGCACCTCCCATCCGATGTCGGAGGTGCCGCCGATGATCGAGGCGATGATCACCATCGAGAACGCCGCCATGGTGGTCTGATTGACGCCAAGCAGGATCTGGCGCAGCGCGCTAGGTGCGCGCACGCGCCAGAAGAGCTGGCCCGGGGTGGCGCCGGCCATCAATCCGGCCTCGATCACCTCGGTCGATACCCGCATGAGCCCGAGACGCGTGTTGCGCACCGTCGGCGGGAAGGCGTAGAGAATGCTCGCGATCAGCCCCACCACGGGCCCGAAGCCGAACAGCA
>JAKZYK010000123.1:0-4747 GCA_047514485.1 Gammaproteobacteria bacterium | reverse complement strand
TCACGTGCGGCGTCGCCCCATGTTCGCGCGATGGCGCATCAGCGCGCCGCGGCGACGGGCGGCGACCGTGGAGAGCGCCATGCGTACGTACCGCTCGTCGATATCGTCAGGGTCGAAGGGCTTCCCATACCAGGTCAGCATCTCTTCGTGCTCGTTGTGGAACGGATTGAGCGCCGCTTCGAGAAACCGTATGAAGCCGGGGACGCCACCAACATCCTCGGGCGGACAGCGCCGCTCGCCGGCGACGAATGCCGGATAGTCGATGTCGGCCTCCCCGTCTCGGACCTCTTCGATGACGACGTCGTGGCGCCAGCCGTCGCCGAAGTCGTAGACGTAGAGGAGCCGCTCGATGCCTCGCTCAATGAGGGTTCTCAGGCGAATGCCTGCCGCCTTGTAGACCTTGCGTTCGAAGATCTCATCGTCGGGAAAGGGCTCGCCGTAGCGGCGATCGCCGACCACGAACTCGAACAGATGCGAGTCGGTCCAGCCGACGGTGGCCTGGATGATGTCGTGCAGGGCCAGCAAGGTGGAGGAGAGCGGCACGTCGACGCGCCGCCAGAGCGGCGGTTCGATCTCCTGGAGCTCGATTCTGACGCGTGCGATGGGCTCGATCATGAGAGGGCGTGGGCGCGGTGGTGCCTGCGTTGTTCAGTATCTCAGAGTAGCGACGCACTGCGTACTTGCCCGGCACTTCGTCCGCCCTCATGATCCCCGGCAGACCGGCGAGCGCAAGTGCGCACGCGACGGCTGCGGGCCAGCCTTGAGAATCTTGTCGAAGTCGCGGAGGAGACTTGAAGCCCGGAAGTTGATTCCAGCCGCCGAAGGCCCCATGCTGCAATGAACGTCGCAGGCGAGACAACAGAAATGTCGGATCTTGATTTTGCATCCGCAGTCGCATTCTCGGAGAAGGCGGCCCGGAAGGTCGGTGAGATCGTGCTCCGCCAGGGTCGGACAGACCCTCTCCTTCGCGTCTATATCGAAGGGGGAGGCTGCTCGGGGTTCCAGTACGGATTCAACTTCGAGGATGCGGCCGGCGAGGATGACATCGTGATCGAGCGGGAGGGCTCCAAGCTGCTCGTCGACCCGATGAGCTTCCAGTACCTGATGGGCTCGGAGATCGACTACAAGGAAGACCTGCAAGGGTCCCGGTTCGTGATCAGCAACCCGAACGCGGCCACCACGTGCGGCTGCGGAATGTCGTTCTCGATTTGAGCGAACCTCCGCTCGCGAGCCCGCGCGGCTCCAAGGCGCGACCTCATAGAAGCTGCCCCCGCCGGCGAATCCCCGCCGGCGAGTTCCGCTGGCGAATCCTGCCCGCGAGTCCCGCGTTCAGGCGGGATAGATCCCGCCCAGAACCGTCTCCCTGGCCGCGCCGGTGACGGAAGGCGCGTTACCGGTGTGGCCCGCGAGGGTGCGCATCGCGAGCCAGGCGAACGCGGCCGCCTCCACCCAGTCCGGATGGATGCCGAGCCGGGCGGTCGTCTCGACGCTGATCGGCGCTGCCCGATCTGCGAGCTGGGAGGCGATGAGCGGATTGTGGGCGCCGCCCCCGCACAGATAGAGCTCCTGCGTCCGCGGTGCGAATCGCTCGATTGCCGTCACCGCCGTTTCCACCGTCAGCTCGCATAGCGTACGAAGCACGTCGTGCGGCTTGGCCGTCGCATGAGCGGCGAGGCGAGCATCGAGCCATGAAGGGTTGAACAGCTCTCGCCCGGTGCTCTTCGGCGGCACCCGGTCGAAGTACGGCTCGGCCAGCAACGCGCCGAGCAGGGATGGAATCACCTCGCCTTCACTCGCAAGAGCGGCATCGCGATCCATGTCGGCGCTGAACCGGTCGCGCACCCAGGCATCGAGGAGGGTGTTCCCGGGACCGGTGTCGAAGCCGAGCAGCGGCCGGTCGGGATCCGCGGCGAGCACCGACAGGTTCGCAATCCCCCCCAGGTTGAGAATGCTGCGCTCGACCCCGGGGGCGGAGAACATTGCCCGGTGAAACGCCGGGGCCAGCGGCGCCCCCTCGCCGCCGGCAGCGATGTCGCGCCGCCTGAAGTCCGCCACCGTGGTGATGCCCGTGCGCTCCGCGATGATGCTCGGATCGCCGAGCTGCACGGTGCACGGCATCGCCGCCCTCGGTGCGTGGTACACCGTCTGACCGTGGCTGCCGATCGCCGTCACTTCGAGGGCGCCGACTCCGGCGATGGCGAGGAGATCGAGCGCGGCGCCCGCAAATATCGACCCGAGCTGCACGTCCGCGTTCCAGAAACGGACGGCGGCGCCTGCCGGATCTTGGGACAAGGCATGGAGCTCGCGCCTCAGATCGCCGGGGATCGACGCCGAATGCGTCGCGACGGTGGTGACGCCGCGGCTGCCGAACGCGACCAGCGCGGCATCCACCGCGTCCATGCTCGTTCCGGAGATCAAGCCGATGAATAGCGCCATGTCGCGGCCCGCCTCGTGCAATCCGGATGCCTCAATCCCTTATCCGTGAAACCTTGTACAAAATGACGAAGGATTGTTCGTGACTTCTGGATTCCTGCTACGCCGGGTTGGGGCGTCGCGCACCACTCATACGCGACCCATGCTCAACCCTCGAAGTAGCCGGCCCGCACTGCCGTCCCGATCAGATTCAGGATGAAGCGGCCCGCGACGATCGACGTGATCTCGTTCACGTCGCGCGCTGGGGTGATCTCGACGATGTCCATCCCCAGCACGCGCCCCTTCTTCACCACCCCATGGATCAGCGAGCGTACGTGATGGTAGAGCAGTCCGCCCGGGGCGGGGGCGTTCACTGCGGGCATCACCGTCGGATCGACCCCGTCGGCGTCGATGCTCAAGTAGTAGGTGCCACCGTCCGGAATTCGGTCGAGCACCGGCTGCATGCCGTGCTCCAGCACTTCGTAGGAGGAGATGATCTCCGCGCCATAGGCAAGCGCATCGTCGTATTCCTGCTGTCGCGCGCTGCCCTGCCCGCGGATGCCGATCTGGTAGATCCGATCGAACCAGGGCATCTCCGCCGCGCGCCGGATGGGGTTCGAGTACCCCTCGCGGACGCCGCGCACCTCGTCTCGCCAGTCGAGATGTGCATCGACATGGACCAGGGTGACGGGGCCGTGCCCTTCGCAGGCGCGAAACACCGGGATCGGCACCCCGTGGTCGCCGCCGATGCTGATGAGCAGCGCGCCGGCGTCGAGGATCTTCTTCGCCGCCGCCTCGGCCTTGCGATAGTGGGCGTCGAGGTCGCGCGCATGTCCCGGCACGTCGCCGCAGTCGACCACCCGGATGTCGCGCCCGTCGAGCAGCGGCCCGCCGATGTCGAAGTCGAACCGGTTGATGTGCTGCGTGATCCGCGCCGACGCGACCCGGACCGCGGTGGGTGCGTTGGTCTGATCGTTCGTGACCTCGTCGATGGTGTAGGGATCGCCGTAGGGCAGCCCGAGGATCGCGACGTGGGCGTCGAGGGCGTCGAGATCGGTGTGGAGCGGAAAGTTGAGAAACGTCGCGTTCGGGGCACGGGGCGGGATCGTGAGCGGTTCGGACATTGAATGCCTCCTAACGATGAATCAGGCAGCGAGCGGATTTCGCAGACCCTTGTATGCGGCACAAGGAAGTATGGGCACCCGGATTATAGTGATGAATCCCCGGTCCGGATGCGCGGATTCGCCCCGCACCGGCCGGAATACGCCGTTGCAACGGCGCACCCCGATCGACAGAATTCGATACTCAGACTTGTCGAACCACAACCGGAAGGAAGAACCATGTCCATGAAGAACAGAGTCGATGCACTCCTGAGCGAAGGGGTGTCCGGAGGTGCGGCACCGGGGGTCGTTGCCGGTGCGACGAACGGGGACGGCGATCTGTACCTCGGCGGGTTCGGCGAGCGAGTGGCCGGGAGCGGAGTGGAGATGACTCCGGACACGGTGGGCTGGATCGCGTCGATGACGAAGGCGCTCACCGGCGCGGCCGCGATGCAGCTCGTCGAGCAGGGGCGGCTCGACCTCGACACCCCCGCGTCCGAGGTGGTCCCGCAGCTCGGCGACGCGAGCGTGCTCGAAGGCTTCGACGACGACGGCAATCCCCGCACCCGCCCGCCGCGGCGTGCGATCACCTTGCGCCATCTCCTCACCCACACGGCCGGATTCTCCTACGACATCTGGAACGAGTCGCTCGTTCGCTATCAAGAGGTAACCGGCACCCCCGGCATCATCGAATGCAAGGATGCGTGCCTCACGACGCCGCTCCTTTTCGATCCGGGCGACCGATGGGACTACGGCATCAACGTCGACTGGGCGGGGAAGATGGTCGAGGCGGTGAGCGGACAGCGGCTCGGGAAATATCTTCGAGACCACCTGCTCGATCCGCTCGGCATGAACGATACCGCGTTCCGCATCACCGATGCGATGCGGGCCCGGCTCGCCAAGATCCACATGCGGGGCGAAGACGGTTCGCTCGATCCGCAGATGGAGCTGGAGATTCCCCAGGACCCCGAGTTCGAGATGGGCGGGGGCGGCCTCTACGGCACCGTCGGCGACTACCTGCGCTTCATTCGCATGATCCTCAACCGAGGCCGGGCGAACGGCGAGCAGCTCCTCGCGCCGGAGACGGTGGACATGATGTCCCGCAACCAGATGGGCGAGTGCCGGGTGTGCGAGCTCAAGACCGCCATCCCGCCGTTCTCGAACGACGCAGAGTTCTTCCCGGGAATGCCCAAGACCTGGGGCTTGAGCTTCATGATCAATACCGAGCAAGCGCC
>JAKZYK010000122.1:0-7087 GCA_047514485.1 Gammaproteobacteria bacterium | reverse complement strand
CCGGAACGGCGAAGCGCATCGAGGACGCGCATGTTCGCGACCGCAGTCTCGAGCGGCCATCCGGAAGCAGCGCCTTCCCGTATCTGCCGGGCGAAGCGCTCCGCTTGCAACCGGTATTGATTGACCGGCTCGAAGCGGATGACCTCCTCCGGCTCCGTTCCGGGTGCGACGTTGGAGCCGATCACGAGACGCGCCGCAAGATCAGGCGGGTGTGCGAACGGCACCTCGGCGCGTATCCAACCCGTCGTTCCGACGATCTGCACCATCTGGTAGCGCGAGCTTTGCGTCGAGCAGAAGAAACTCGCGTGCCCGCCGGCAAATTCCAGCAGCGCCGTCGTGAAGCGGTCGGTCTCGAAGTGCGGGTCCCGACTGGGCAACGCAATGGCGCGCAAGGGCTCGGAGCCGAAGATCAGGCGAGCGATCGCGCAGCAATAGCTGCCCACGTCCAACAGGCTGCCGCCGCCCGCGGCTCTCTGGTTCCGGATATCCCGCGGGTCGTCGGTGAAGTGGGAGTAGCTGAGCTGTACGTTTCGGAGCGCGCCGATGCGCCCGCCGTCGATCAGCCAGCGCAGGCGCGACCATTGCGGGTGATCGCGCACCATGACCGCCTCTTCGATCAGCAACCCGGTACGGTCGCGCGCTTTGACGAGCGGCTCGATCTCGCCAGCCGTGCGTGCAAGTGGCTTCTCGCACAGGACATGCTTGCCGGCCTCCAGGGCGCGAATGCTCCACTCGACGTGCAAGTGGTTCGGAAGGGGGTTGTAGATCGCTTCGATGTCCGGGTCTGCAAGCAGCTCTTCGTAGCTTGCATATGAGACCGGAATGTCCGTGGAGCGGGCAGCCTCGGCAGCGCGGAGGGCATCGCGCGAAGCGATTGCCCGGACGTCACACAGCTCGCTCTGACGCATGGCCGGAATCACGCGTTCCAGCGCAATGCGTGCGGTGCCGAGCACCCCCCAGACGATTGGCGTCACGCCAGCTCTCCTCGGTCCCCCGGCGCGGCGATCCGATCGCAATCACTTCCGCTCGGCAGGCGTGCCGCCGACATCCTCGCCCCAGCGCTTGGTAAGCCCGGTATCGATATCGAACAGATCGAGGGCCCGGCCCAGCGTCTGATCGATCATCTCGTCGATGCTCCGCAGCTCCGCGTAGAAGGCGGGGACCGGGGGCATGATGATCCCGCCTGCCTCGGAGAGCGCGAGCATCGTACGCAGGTGCCCGGTGTGCAGCGGCGTCTCGCGCAGGAGCAGGACGAGCCGGCGCCGCTCCTTCAACGTGACGTCCGCGGCTCGGGTGAGGAGGCTCGCGGTCACCCCGGTGGCGATCTCCGACATCGTGCGCACCGAGCAGGGCGCGATGAGCATGCCCAGGGTACGAAACGAGCCGCTGCTGATCGACGCCCCGATGTCGCCGACCGGATGGGTCACGGTCGCGAGCCGTTTGACCTCGGCCGGCTTGCGGTCGGTCTCGTACGCGATGGTCATCTCCGCCGCCTTCGACATCACGAGATGGGTCTCGACCGGCAGCTCGCGAAGCAACTCCAGCAACCGGATGCCGTAGATCACCCCCGAAGCTCCGGAGATGCCGACGATAAGACGCGGGATGTCTTTCAACTCAGCCCCCTTCGCGAAGCCGCGTGCTCGCCGCCGCGGCCGTTCCCGGCAACGGCCTCCCGGCAGAGCTGGTGCGAAAGGGGGGATTCGAACCCCCACGGGTTACCCCACTGGCACCTAAAGCCAGCGCGTCTGCCTGTTCCGCCACTTTCGCGATTTCCACAGGCTGCGCAGTATATCGCGCGGGAGATCGGGGACGCCTGCGGCTGGCGCGAGCGAGTGCCTCGGAGAGTACGGGAGAGAGTACGGGAGAGAGTACGAGGCGGCGGCGCGAGATTCCGATGAGCACATCACCTGCTTGCTCGAATTCAGAAATCCCCCGACACCCTTCCGTCCTGAAGCAGGACCTGGAACGCGCGGAACGTCTCGGCCGTGCCCTCTTCGAGGGAGATCGCGCCGTAGTCTCCGATGTGCGCGCGAAGGAGTGCATCGTGGTCCTCGACAGGGAAACGCAGAGGATCGCCGCTCGCGCGTACACGCGCGCCTGGTGCAAGGCGGCGGAGCGTGTCCAGCCCGTCCTCGACCGTCGCGACGATCCCGTTGCAGTCGAACACAGGGGCTCCCTCGCCGTCCCGAGACACGGCCCGGACGAACGCGGAGGCGATCTCCCCCGCGTAGAGGTAGGACACGGCGCCGCTAAAGGGCACCTCGAAGTCGCGCCCAGATACCGCCGCGAGGATCGCAAGGGTGGTCTTGGAGGTCATGCCCTGGTCACGGCCGACGCCGTACACCACCCCCGGGCGGATGCCGATGCTCGGCACCTCCCAGTCCTGCCAGTACACCCGGGCCATCGCCTCATCGCACGCCTTGTAGGCGCCGTAGAGGGTGGCGAGGTGCGGGCTGTCCGCGGGAGCTCCGTGAGCGGCGACGGAGCTCGCGTAGGCGACCCGGCACACGCCGTGGCGCTGTGCCGCTTCGAACACCGCCGCCGTGCCGACCACATTGATGCGGGCGCCCGCGATGGGATCGGCCTGGCAGAAGGGCACCTGCAACGCCGCCAGGTGGAGGATCGCTCCGATCCGGTGCGCCGAAACCACGCGATCGACGGCCTCGTGGTCGGCGATGTCGCCCTGCTCCCAGGTCACCCGTCCGAGTTCTTCCTCCGACATGAGCAGACCCGGCCGACGACGGCTGGCGTCGCGATCGAAGGCGACGGTGGGCACCCCCGCCCGCACCAGGATCGCGAGCGCCCAGCTCCCGATGCACCCGCCGGAGCCGGTCACGAGTACCGGTCGGTCGAAGTCCTCGCGGCGAGCGGTGAAGCGCGTATTCAATGAATTCATAGCCGGAACCTGCCTGTGTGGATTGGTTGCATGTCGATGCGCCGATTATCGCCCGCAACCAGGGCTGCGGCCACGGTCGACCTCGTGAACGTCGAGGGATGGCGGACCGTCAAGCCTCGGGAATGACATGGTCCGGGAAAATACCGATTCGGTTGACCCTGGCTTCCCAATCCAGCCCCTTCAGCAACCCGTGCTCGGTAACCAGGACCGTGCCCAGCCCCGCCGCAAGTCCCCCAAGGATATCGGTGTGAAGCCCATCACCCACCATCGCGACCCGCTCGCGCCTCGCCGCCGCGGGGCCCAGACGGGATAGGGCGAGCTCGAAGGCCGGAGCGAACGGCTTGCCGTACAGCTCGCACCGGACGCTCGTCTCCGCTTCGATGCGCAGCGCCCAGTAGCCCGGCTCGGCGGAAAGGCGCCGGTCGGGATACGGAGCGCTCACGTCAGGGTTGGCAACGAGCACTGGCCGGGGAGATTCTCGCAGCGTATCCGCGAGAAGCCTGTGCCGTGCAACACTCCATCCTTCGGAACGGATGAAGATAAACCCCGCGGCGCGCCGGTAGAGCGCCTCGTCGTCTTCGAGAATCGCGGTCTCGACCGACAGGGTCTCGAGCTCGGAGTCGGGCTGCGCCATCACGCCCCACAACCCCGGGCGAGGCTGCGCCGCGAGAGATGCTTCGAGCGCGTCGCGGCTCGACACGACAAGCTCCTCCGGAATATCGAGGCCCCATTCCTTGTAGCGACGCGCGGTTTGCCGAGACGGACGACCCGCCCCGTTCGTCAGGACCATCACCTCCCGGCCGGCCGCTCGAAGGGCGCGGATCGCGTCCCCGATCCCCGGTATCGGCTCCGCTCCGACGTTGATCACCCCGTAGCCGTCCAGGATGAACGCATCGTAGCGATCGACCAGGGAAACGAGATTCGCCGCCGGATCGGCCCTGCCCTTCCGAGTCGGGACAGGAAGGCGAGCCTGCTCGAAACAGTCCAGGACGGCCGCGGCGTCGAGCGCCTCCGGGCCAGGGATGGTCGCCGCACTCAACGACCAATCATCCGGTGGCGCAGGGGCACAAGGGCACCGGCGTCCGCAGTTCGAATCAGGGTCCAGGTCCAGATCCGGGCCCAGATGTGAGTCGGGGTCTGGGCCTTGGCCCGGATTCGGGTCTCGGCCCCGCTCGATGTCCGACACCAGTCGCCTGCATTCACGATGACCAATCCACTCGCTCCCTGGCTCGAACCGTTCAATTCCTGTCTCGCCGCATTATCCACCATGACATTGGCCTGACATGACAGGCGCGGGCACGCAGACATGCGCAACAGGCGGTGACATCTGGAGATTGTCCGTCGGACGTCGCCGGCCCGTTCAAGCGGTTCCGGACCATCATCTTCCCCTTGCTGTCCCCGACCACGTTCTTCCTCCTGGTGGTCAACATCGTCTACGCATTCTTCGACACGTTCGGCATCGTGCACGCCACCACGAGCGGCGGCCCGGCCCAAGCCACCACCATCCTCGTCTACAAGGTGTTCAGCGACGGGTTCATCGGCCTGGATCTAGGCGGCTCCGCCGCGCAGTCGGTGGTGCTCATGGCCGTCGTCATTGCACTCACCGTGGTCCAGTTCCGCTACATCGAGCGGAAAGTGGCGTACTGAGGCGGCCCGGCGCTCATGGTCGAAAATCGTCCCTGGCTCACGGTGCTGTCGCACATCGTGCTGTCGATCGGCGTACTGATTACCGCTCTGCCGATCTGGATCACATTCGTCGCCTCGACGCATCCCGTAGAGGCGCTGATGTCGGGGCGGACGCCGCTCTGGCCCGGGGGCCACTTTCTTCAGAATTGCACGACGGTGCTAGGCACCGGCATGGAAGCTGCCGGCAGCGTGCCGGTCGGCATGATGATGTGGAACTCGCTCGTCATGGCGTTGATGATCGCGGTCGGAAAGATCTCAATCTCCATCATCGCGGCCTACGCCATCGTCTACTTTCGCTTCCCGTTGCGCATGACGTGCTTCTGGATGATCTTCATCACCCTCATGCTGCCGGTCGAGGTGCGCATCCTGCCGACCTTCGCGGTGGTGGCGAACCTCGGCATGCTGAACAGCTACTGGGGTCTCTCCGTACCGCTGATCGCCAGCGCGACCGCGACATTCCTGTTCCGCCAGTTCTTCCTGACGATACCGGAGGAGCTGGCCGAGGCGGCGCGCATCGACGGGGCGGGTCCGCTCAAGTTCTTCCGTGACATTCTCCTGCCCCTGTCTCGCACCAACATCGCCGCGCTCTTCGTGATCCTCTTCATCTACGGATGGAACCAGTACCTGTGGCCGCTCCTGGTGACCACGGACGAGAGCTACTACACCATCGTCATGGGCATTCAGCGCATGGTCGCGGTCCCGGACTCGGAGCCGGTGTGGCACGAGATCATGGCGACGTCGATGCTGGCGATGCTGCCGCCGGTGCTGGTCGTGATCTTCATGCAGCGGCTGTTCGTGAAGGGGCTGATCGAGCAGGAGAAGTAGGAGGCCCATGAGCATAGGGGGCCGCTGGAGCCGCGGAAACCGCAGAAGTCCAAGGAACCGCAGGAGTCCGAGGAACCGAAGGAGCCGGAGGAGCTGACGGCATGGCCGGACTGGAATTCATCGGCGTACGCAAGACCTATCCCAACGGATTCAAGGCGATCCACGGGGTCGAAACATCCGTCGCCGATGGCGAGTTCATCGTCATCGTCGGTCCGTCGGGCTGCGGCAAATCGACGCTCCTGCGCATGGTGGCCGGCCTGGAAACGGTGACCGAAGGCGAGATACGGATCGGCGAGCGGCGGGTCAACGAGCTGGAGCCGGCCGACCGGAACATCGCCATGGTGTTCCAGAACTACGCGCTCTATCCGCACATGAGCGTGTTCGACAACATGGCCTACGGCCTGCGCAACCGTCGCACCCCCAAGGACGAAATCGAGCGCCGGGTCGCCGAGGCGTCCCGAATCCTGCAGTTGGACAGCATGCTCGACCGGCGTCCCAACCAGCTTTCCGGCGGCCAGCGGCAACGCGTGGCGATGGGCCGCGCCATCGTGCGCGAGCCCGAGGTCTTTCTCTTCGACGAACCTCTCTCCAACCTGGACGCCAAGCTGCGCGTGCAGATGAGACTGGAGATCAAGCGGCTGCAACGCGATCTGGAGACGACCAGTCTCTACGTGACGCACGACCAGGTGGAGGCGATGACCCTCGCCGACCGGCTCATCGTGATGAACGCAGGCGTGGCCGAGCAGATCGGCACGCCGCTAGGCGTCTACGAAGCGCCCGCGACCGTGTTCGTGGCCGGATTCATCGGCTCGCCGGCGATGAACTTTCTGCCGGGCACGGTCGCCGATGACCGGAAGAGCGTGATGCTCGACGGCTCGAACCAGGCCCTGTCCTTTCCGCTGCCTGCCTCCGCTTCCCACGACAAGGTCACGGTCGGCATCCGGCCCGAGCATCTGGAACCCGTCGCCGGCGATGCGGCGACGCTGGAGCTGACCATCGACCTGGTGGAGGCGCTTGGAGCGGACAGCCTGGTTCATGGGCAACTGACCGGCCACGGACAAGGACCCGTCATCACCGTCCGGGTTGACGGCGCCATGCGGATCATGGCCGGGGAGACGCTTCCTCTGGCCCTGGCGCCGGAGCGTGTCCATTTCTTCGATTCCGGGAACGGACATCGTCTTGCTTGAGACCGCTGGACATGCGTGGCGGTTACTGCGGAATATCTCGTTCATCACGATGCTCGGCGGCTTCAGCTCGATGACTGCTCAGGCAATAGAGATCCAGGGACATCGCGGCGCCCGCGGACTGCTCCCCGAGAACACGATCCCGGCGTTCGAGCGCGCCATCGAGCTCGGTGTCGACGTTCTGGAGCTCGACCTCGGCATGAGCCGGGATGGTGTCCCGGTCGTGCATCATGACCGGGGGCTCAATCCGGACCGCACACGGGACGCGGCCGGCGCGTGGCTGGCGCCCCCGGGGCCGTTGCTCAACACACTGGATCTGGCGGACTTGTCCGACTTCGATGTCGGCAGGGCGGCGCCGGGCAGCAAGATTGCGAAACGGTTTCCCGAGCAAGTGCCTCGCGACGGCACCCGCATTCCCACGCTGGTGGAGGTGCTGGCCCTGGGGAAACGGCCCGGAGCGGACGGAATTCGCTTCAACATCGAGACCAAGGTGACG
>JAKZYK010000121.1:0-3466 GCA_047514485.1 Gammaproteobacteria bacterium | reverse complement strand
GTGGTGACTCCGGACTCGATCATCTCGAATGCGGAGTACAGCGTGTCGAGATAGGGGTCGACGGTACGGCCCGCAATTCGAGTCGCGAACCAGAGCTCGAGGGCGTAATCGCGCGACCCGAGCTGGACCGGGGTCAGGCCGACGTGGTGATGGCTGTTGACGAACCCCGGGACGACGACGTCGGCAGCGGACCCGATGACCGTGTCGGGCTGGTACCTGGACGCAATCTCGTCATGGGCGCCGATGTCGACGATGACGCCGTCGCACTGGAAGACGGCGCCGTCCTCGATGACCGTCGCCTCGTTGCGGTCGACGATTCCGCAGATCACGTACTTCCCACGAATCAGCGACGACGGCATGGCTGCTCCCCACAGGTATTTCGGCGGCGCCGTCGAGACAGTGCGCCGATCGACCCCGAATTGCGTCCGACTCGACGCGGCACGGTCTGCCCGCGAGCTAAGCCCGGATCCTGTCCATGTCCGAGATCTGCTCCTGCTCGGCGAAGGCACGATCGACCTCGTCGGCCAGGAGATCGATGAGATGGTCGCGGAGCTCGTGAAGCTTCGGGTCGCGCGGGTCGCGGGGCCGGGGCAGGTCGATCGGCACGATGCTCTTGATGGTGCCGGGGCGCGCCGTGAACACCACCACCCGATCGGCCAGCGCCATCGCCTCGTCGATATGGTGGGTGACGAACAGCACCGATGCGCCGCTGTCACGCCAGATCTTGATCAGGAAGTCCTGCAGCTTCGAACGCGTCTGCACGTCGAGAGCCGCGAAGGGCTCGTCCATCAGCAGCACGCTCGGCTTCATGGCGAGGGCACGGGCTACCGCGGCGCGCTGGCGCATCCCGCCCGACAGCTCGTCGGGCCGCTTGTCCTCGAAGCCGCCGAGGCCGACCTCGTTCAGGAGTTCCCTCGCGATCTCGCGCCGCTGCGCCTTCGACACGCCCCGCAGCTTGAGGCCGAAGGTCACGTTCCCGACCACCGACAGCCAGGGGTAGAGCGACGACTCCTGGAAGATCAGGCTGCGGTCGCTGTCGGGCTCCGAGACCGGCACACCATGGCCCTCGATGGTCCCCGCGGTCAGGTCCTCGAGGCCTGCGATCAGGTACAGCAGCGTAGACTTCCCGCAGCCGCTCGGACCGAGCAGCACGACGAATTCGTTGCGCCCGACGTCGAGACTGAAGTCCTTCAGCGCCTCCACCGCGCGGTCGGTCCCCGCGCCCCAGACCTTGGCGACGTTCGCGCACCGGATTGCCGGCGGTTCGCTGGTGGAAGTCACCGGATTGCCTGCCTCTTTCATCCACTCCTCCCCTTGTGCCCTACGGCTGCCAGTACAGCGCCCGCCGCTGGATCTCGCGCAGCGCCGCGTCCAGCACGAAGCCTACGCCGCCGATGATGAACATCGTGAAGAACGCAAGCTGGGCGTCGAACGTGTTCCTCGAAATGATGACCACCAGTCCGAGACCCCCACCGACCCCGACCGACTCGGCAATCAGCACGATCATCCACGCGGCGAACAGGTTGAGCCGCAGGACCACGAACAGCCCCGGCAGAATGGCGGGCAGGATGACCTGGATGAAGATCTGGAGCCGCGACGCGCCCATGATCCGCGCGACCTGGACATAGGACGGCTGCAGGGTGTCGATCAGGCTCAGCGTCGCCAGCGTCATGATGAAGAACAGCGCGATGTAGACGAGAAAGATCGCCGGTGCGTTGCCGAGGCCGAAGATCATCATGGCGACGGGGAGCCACGCGATCGGAGAGACCGGCGCCAACAGGTTGATGACGGGCAGGATGAGTCTGCCGAACAGCATCGAGTATCGGATCGCCATGCCGGCCGCGAGGCTGACGACCAGCGCCACTGCGAGGCCGCAGATCACGCGCAACGTCGAGGCCCCGATCGTCTTGGCGATGGTGAATGCGATCTCGCCCGCCGTCGGGTTGCCCAACCGGGTCGACTTGTCGAACAGCTTGCCGACGAGAAGGATGTCCTGCAGGAAGATGTGCGGCGGCGGCAGCAGCATCGGGTTCGCCCAGCGCATGTACCAGCAGAACTCCCAGATCGAGACGAACAGCGCGACGGATGCAATCCACCATGCGGCCCTGGCCGCGGCCTTCGACACGCGCCCGGGCAGCGCCTTGCCGCTCGTCGTCGTGCTCATCTCTGCAGCGACGCCTGAACTTCGGGCACCCAATAGAGCATGCGGCGCTGGATGGTTCGCAGGACGATGTCGAAGACGAACCCGACGATGCCGATGACCACCATGCCGATCATCACGAGATTGGCCGCGCCGGTATTGCGCGCCAGCATCACGAGCGCCCCCAGGCCGCTGTCGGAGCCGGCGGACTCCGCGATCAGGACGATCATCCAGGCCGCGAACAGATTGAGCCGCAGGATCATGAACAGCCCGGGCAGGACGGCCGGCAGGATGACCTGAAAATAGGCCTGCAGGCGGGTCGCGCCCATGATCCGGGCGACGTCCAGGTAGGTCTTCTTGACGGCGTCGATCTCCGCGATGGTGGCCAGCACGATGATGAAGTACACCGCGAGGAACACCAGGAAGATGGCCGGCTTGTCGCCGGTGCCGAACAGATAGACCGCGACGGGCAGCCAGGCGAACGGCGAGATCGGCGCAAGCAGTGTCACCGTGGGCAGCGTCAGGTTGCCGAACCAGCGGAAATACCGGATCAGGGTTCCCGACACCACGCCGAGCACGAAACCGAGGCCCAGACCGGCGACCACCCGCAGCACGGTCGCCGAAATCGTCTTGGCGACTGCGTGATAGGGCGTCGGTGGGGCCGCCTCGCCCGCGTTGGCCTTGCTGAAGTCGAAGTACTGGATCTGGTTGGGCAGATCGCCGAGGAAGACGTGCGGCGGCGGCAGGATCCTGGCGCTGTAGAGGCCCATCGCGAAAGTCAACTCCCAGATCGCGATGAACAGACCGACGGAGATGAACCACCAGACGAGCGGGTGGCCGCGTTCAGCGATGGACTTCGCGCTCACGAATGCCGCCTGGCCTGTCGCGCCATCGGCGGCCGGCCAATCGGCCGGCCGCCTTCCTCGTGTGCTCGTTCGCCGGTACGCCGGCGTCTATACGACGATCAGCGAGCGATAGAGCTCGGGCTCTTCCGCAATCACCTCTTCGAGCATCGACCAGTCGAACGCTCTCTCGTCGATGGGCTTGCGCGTGTAGCCGAGATTCATCATCGACTGCGACCGCTCGATCATGAACTGCGTATGCCGGCGCTGATCGATCATCAGGAACTGCTTGGTCGAGGCATCGATCAGGGTTTCGAAGTCGGTCTTGTAGTACGTCCCGACGGTGTCCCGGCACGCCTGCATCCGGTCCTTCTCCGACTCGTGCTGGGCCAGCATGAAGGCGCGAATGAGGTTCTTCACCGCGTCGCGGTCCGCCTCGATCAACCGATCGCTCACTGCGATGACGCAGTCCGTGTAGTACGGG
>JAKZYK010000120.1:0-7746 GCA_047514485.1 Gammaproteobacteria bacterium | reverse complement strand
GCAGGTCTGGCGCGGCGGCGACGCCGGCGAGTTCGTCGCCTACGAGGTGCCGGCGTCCGAGAACCAGACGGTGCTCGACGTCGTCACCTGGATCCAGCGCCACCTCGAGCCCGCGCTGGCCTACCGGTTCGCATGCCGGGTGGGGGTGTGCGGCTCGTGCGCGATGACCGTGAACGGCCGAGCGCGGTGGACGTGCCGGAGCCACGTGAAGGATGTCGCCGGCGGCGATCGTCTCGTCATCGAGCCGCTGCGCAACCTGCCCCGCATCAAGGACCTGGTGTGCGACCTGGCGCCGTTCTTCGACAAGTGGCGACGCGCGGGCGGGCGCTTCAAGGGCGGGAAAACGCGGCACGAGCCGATGCCCGCCGTCGATCCCGCCACTGATGCGCGGCGGGAAGTGGACGCGGGCATCGAGTGCATCAACTGCGCGGTGTGCTACAGCGCCTGCGACATGGTCGGGTGGCGCCCGGACTATCTCGGCCCGGCCGCGCTCAACCGCGCCTGGACGCTGGTCAACGACGAACGGCACGTCGGGACCCGGGAAGTCCTCGACGCGGTGACGGCCGGCGGCGGCTGCACCGTCTGCCACACGCACGGGAGCTGCACTGAGCACTGCCCGGTCGGGATCAGCCCCACCGCGGCGATCGCCGGACTCAAGCGCCGGACCTTGCGCCGATGGCTGCAGGGAGGACGCACGTGAGCGAAGCCACCCTGTTCGCGTTGCAGCGCCTGTCCGCGAAGCTGCTCGCGCCGCTCGTCATCGCCCATCTCGTGCTGATTCTCTACGCCGTGCACGGGGGCCTGAGCGCGGCCGAGATCCTCGGCCGGACGCAGGGCAGCGTGGCCTGGGGCACGTTCTACGCGCTGTTCGTGATCGCGATCGCAGTCCACGCGCCGATCGGGGTACGCAACGTCGTGCGCGAGTGGACGCGGTGGCGGGGGCGGAGCCTGGACGCCGCGAGCTTCGTGCTCGCGATTGCCCTGCTCGCGCTCGGGCTCCGCGCGGTGGTGGCAGTGGTCGGATGAGACCCGCCCCGGAATCGAGACGCGGCGCCGGGTACCGGGCGTTCCTTGTGCACCGGATTTCGGGGCTTGCCCTCGCGTTATTTCTGCCGCTGCACTTCCTCACCCTGGGGCTTGCGCTCGAAGGCGCAGAGTCCCTCGATCGCTTCCTCGCATTCGCCGACCTTCCCTTGGTCAAGGCCGCGGAGTGGGGCCTCGTGGTGCTCCTCGCAGTCCATCTCACGCTGGGGGCTCGGCTCCTCGTGCTGGAACTCGGCCCGTGGCGCGGTCTGCGCACCGCGTGGATCGGATGGGCAGCGGGGGTCGCGGCGGTGGTCGGCCTCGCGTTTCTCGTGGTGGCATGACGTGAACGTCGAACGCCATCGCACCGACATCCTGATCCTCGGTTCCGGCGGGGCCGGGTTGCTGGCCGCGCTGCACGCCAAGCAGACCAATCCGGACGCCGAGGTCACGGTGGCGGTCAAGGGATTGCTCGGCAAGTCCGGCTGCACGCGCATGGTGCAGGGGGGCTACAACGTCGCGCTCGCCCCGGGGGACTCCGTCGAGCGCCACTTCATGGACACCATCGTGGGCGGCAAGTGGCTACCCCGCCAGGACCTCGCGTGGCGGCTGGTCGAGGGTGCGGTGGAGCGCATCCGAGAGCTCGAGAACGAGATCGGCTGCTTCTTCGATCGGAATCCGGACGGGACCATCCACCAGAAGGCGTTCGCGGGGCAGAGCTTCGATCGCACCGTGCACAAGGGCGATCTCACCGGCATCGAGATCATCAACCGGGTCATGGAGCAGGTGCTCGCGCTCGACGTGCGCCGGCTCGAGGAGCACCGGGCCATCGAGCTGATTCCGGCCCGGGACGGCTCGGGACTGGCAGGCGTGCTGCTGATCGATGTGCGCACCGGTGCGTACCGCTTCGTCGCCGCGAAGGCAGTGCTGCTCGCGACCGGCGCCGGCCCCACGATGTACCTCTACCACACCCCGTCCGGCGACAAGTCCTGCGACGGGATGGCGATGGCGCTGCGCGCGGGCCTCACCCTGCGCGACATGGAGATGGTGCAGTTCCACCCCACCGGACTGCTCGCGGGACCCGACACCCGCATGACCGGCACGGTGCTCGAGGAAGGGCTGCGCGGCGCGGGCGGCTACCTTCTGAACGGCGACGGCGAGCGCTTCATGGAGCGCTTCGACCCCGCTGCGGAACGCGCGACCCGGGACGTGGTGAGCCGCGCCATCTACGCGGAGATGCGCAGCGGGCGCACCACCCCGATGGGCGGCGTGTACATCGAGATGGGCCATCTCGGGCCTTCGAGCGTCGCGAAGCGGTTCCCCGGCATGGTCAAGCGCTGCGCGGACTGCGGCTTCGACCTCGCGGGCGGCCGAGTCGAGGTCGTCCCCACCGCGCACTACATGATGGGCGGGGTCGAGTTCGAGGCGGACTGCACCACCGCGCTGCCCCGCCTGTACGCAGCGGGCGAGGACTGCGGCGGGGTGCACGGCGCGAACCGGCTCGGCGGCAACGGGGTCGCGAACTCGACCGTGTACGGGGGTATCGCCGGCGAGACGATGGCGCGCGCGGTGCGCTCGGGCGCATCGTGGGCGGAGCCCGACGAGACCGCGCTCGACGCGGGTCTCGCCCGCGCCGAGCGCCCGTTCTCGCTGCCCGCCGGGGATCTCGGGGGCCTGCGCGAGCAGCTCTGGCGCACCATGTGGGACGATGTCGGGGTGCTTCGCACCCGCGAGGGGATCGAGCGGGGACTCCAGCGGATCGAGTCGCACGCCGCGGAGCTGCGGGCAACCGGGCTCGCGGACGGCGACCGGACGTTCAACCTCACCTGGCATGACTGGCTGAACCTCGAAAGCCTCATCGATACCAGCCGGGTGATCGCCCGCGCCGCCATCGCCCGCGAGGATTCACGCGGCGCGCACTTTCGCGAGGACTTCCCCGAGACCGGCGATCTCGACGCCACCCGCTACGTGCGGGTTGCCCGCCACGGCGAAGGCTTGCGGCTCGACACCGCTCCGGTCGAGTTCTCGATCGTGCGCCCGGGCGAGTCGCTCATTGACGGCGAGGCCGGCGCGCCGCCGGTGTCGTCTGCGCAAGCCTCGATCGAAGGTGCCGGGGGGACGCCGCCCGCGGCGACCGCGCCGCGCCAACCGTGACGGCTCGATGATTGTTCGGGACGACTTTTGGAAAAGAGCCCGGTGCGATCCCGGCCGCATTGGTGGGCGCCCAAAGAGTTGACTCTGGTGCTACCAGGTGCCACCGTCCGCCCATGGATTCACCCGTGGAGGTTTACCGTGACGGTCAAGTCGTCGGTCTCGTTGACGGATGAACAGCACGCTTTTGCGAAAGATCTCGTGCAGACAGGGCGCTACTCGAGTGTCAGCGCCGTGCTTCAGCAGGGAATCGATGTGCTTCGGCACCGGGTAGAGCGCGAAGAAACCGAAACGCAGGCGCTGAAGCTTCTGCTCTCCCGGCGTCATGACGGAGAATTCATTACCGGCAACCAGATGGAAGGACGCATCAAGGAGGTGATCGCACGCAAGCGCCGCGCGCATGCAGCTCACGATTGAGCTCTCGGCCGATGTCGAACGCGACGTCGAGCTGATCCTCGATCATCTTTTCCAAAGCTATCTGAGTTTCGGGGAGCGCATTGCAGAAGCGCTGGCCCATGCCGGCAACCGAATCGACCGCATCCGCCGGACAGCGAGCAGGCTTGGCACGGCGCCGCATCGCGGCACGCTCTACGAAGATATGCTGCCCGGGTTACGGCACGTCACCATAGAACGCGCAATCTACTGGTTCGAAGTGCATGATGCCGAGGAGAAAGTGCGTGTACTGGCAATCTTCCTTGGCGGCCAAGACCATGTTCGGCACATGCTCGCGCGTCTATTGACCTGATACGGGTCAAGGCCGAGACGCGGTGGCGGGGTTGGCCATTTACTTGATGCCGTCACTTGGCCGTTGACGGCAAGCTCAGGCAGGAGGGCAATCCGGATGATCACGCACGAAACCATCGAGCAGGCCGCGTACGACGTGATGTGCAAGGCGGCCATCGACATCCCCGAGGACTACCTCGGCGGCATCAAGGGCATGGTGCAACGCGAGGAAGGGACGCTCTCGTGCTTCGTGCTCCGGACGATGGTGGACAACTACGAGGCCGCAAGCACGGACCGGCGCCCGATGTGCGCGGATACCGGGTTGCCGCGCTACTACGTCAAGGTGGGCAACGAGGCGCGCATCGGCGGCGGATTCGTCGGCGTCGAGCGGGCGCTTCGCTCGGCCACCGCACGCGCGACCCATGACGTGCCGCTGCGGCCCAACCGCGTGCATCCGCTGTGGCGCACCGACAACAACAACAACGTCGGCATCAACGCGCCGGAGATCGAGTGGAGCTTCGAGCCCGACGCGAACTGGGTCGAGATCACCACAGTGCACAAGGGCGGCCTGTTCGGCAGTGACTACCGGATGCTCTTTCCGGGCGACGGCATCGACGGAATCAAACGCTTCTACCTCGATACCCTGGTGGCTTTCGGCAAGCGGGGGCTCGCGTGTCAGCCCGCGATCATCGGGGTCGGGCTCGGCGGGTCAAAGGACATCTCGATGGTGCTCGGCAAGCAGGCCGCGTGCCTGCGCACCGTCGGCGACCGGCACCCGGACCCACGAATCGCGGAGCTCGAGCTCGAGCTCAAGGCGCTCGGGAACGACATCGGGATGGGCGCGATGGGGTTCGTCGGCTCGTCGATGGTCATCGACTGCCACATCGAGGTCGGCTACACGCATACCGGCGGGATGCCGATGAGCGTACACACGTTCTGTCTGTCGTCGCGCCGCTCGACGGCGAGGGTGGGCGCGGACGGGACCATCGAGCTGCGCGCGGATCCGGGGTGGTTCACGCCGTACATGCGACGGGAGACGGTGGAATGGACGAGCGACGCACAGGCCAGCTCGCGCAAGTCGATCTGAAGATTCCGGCGGCGCCGGACGATCTCGCGAAGCTCAAGCCCGGCAACGTCGTCTATCTCGACGGGGTCGTGTACACCGCCCGCGAGGGCGTCTACAAGAAAGTGCTCGAAGAGGGCGCCCGGCTCCCCGACGGCTTGACGTCGCTGAGCAACGCCAACTTCCACTGCTCGCCGGCCGCTGCCCGCGAGCCGGACGGGACGTTCAACGTCGGCGGGGTGACCGCGACCGCGAGCTTCCGCTTCTCGCAGTGGATGCCGCGCTGGTTCGAGGTGTCCGGCGCGAAGTTGATCCTCGGCAAGGGCGGAATGAGCGGTGCGGACTATCGCGAGCACTTCGTCCCCGCCGGCGCGGTGTACCTCACCACCGTCGGCTACGGCACCGGCGCGCTGCTCGGGCGCGGGATCAGGCGGGTGCGCGACGTACACTGGCTCGACGAGCTCGGCATTGCGCAGGCGATGTGGGTGTTCGAGGTCGAGCGCTTCGGCCCGTTTCTGGTCGACAGCGATCTGCGGGGCAACAGCCTGTTCGAGGAGCAGGGCCGGCTCGTCAACAAGAACCTCGAGCGCGTCTACGCCGGCCTCCGCCCCCCGGCGCTTCGCCGCTACGGCGAAACCGACGATCGGGAGGAGGAGCTGATCTGAGCGTAGCGACATCGGGTCGGAACGAGGCGCAATCGCACGGTCCACACGCTGACTGGTCCACACATCAATCTTCGCGGAAAGTGATCAGGAGGGCATCATGGCAATGAATCTCGAAGACATCAGCGTTGGCAAGGTCAATTTCGTCGAGCAGCACGGTCTATGGAGTGACGCACAAAAGGAAGCGGCGGAGCGCGTCAAGGCCGAAATCGAAGAGAAGAAGCTGCGGACGATTCGAGTAGGTTGGGGTGATCAGCACGGTATCGTGCGCGGCAAGAACGTCATGACCCACGACTTCCTGCACGTTTTGCGCAACGGCCAGGATTTTCAGACCGCCACGCTGTTCATGGACACCACGAACAATCTGTTCGCCCCGATGTTCGCGTCGGGCGGCGGCATCGGCATGGCGCAGCTCGCGGGAGGCCCCGACTCGATCCTCGTGCCCGACCCCACCACCTTCAGGGTGCTGCCCTGGGTGCCCCACACCGGCTGGGTGCTGTGCGACATGTACTTCGCGAACGGCGAGCGTGTCCCCTTCGATACGCGAGGTCTCCTCGCCAAGGCCCACGACGCGTTGCGCGCCGACGGTTACGAATACGTGGGGGGCCTGGAGGTCGAGTTCTATATCACCAAGCTCGAAGATCCCATGCTCAAACCCGAGCAGTCGGGCTGGCCGCCGGAACCGCCACAGGTGAGCGTACTGGCCCACGGCTTTCAGTACCTGACGGAGCATCGCCAGGATGAAATCGACCCCATTCTCCAGATCCTGCAAGAGAACCTGCAAGGCTTGGGGCTGCCGCTGCGGACGATGGAGGACGAGTGGGGCCCCGGCCAGTGCGAGTTCACCTTCGACCCCAGGATAGGAGTGGAGGCCGCGGACAACATGCTTCTGTTCAGGACCGCGGTCAAGCAGCTCTGCCGCCGGGCCGGCTATCACGCGACGTTCATGACGCGGCCTTCCCTTCCCAATTTCTTCTCCAGCGGCTGGCACCTGCATCAATCGTTGCGTGACCTCCAAAGCGGCGCCAATGCGTTTACGAATACGAGCGATGACGGCTCGCCGCTGTCCCAGACCGGACGCCACTTCACCGGCGGCGTACTGGAGCATGCCGCCGCCGCTTCGGTGTTCACTACCCCCACCATCAACGGTTACAAGCGATTCCGGCCCTACTCCTTCGCCCCCGACCGCATCACCTGGGCGGTGGAGAACCGGGCCGCGTTCGTGCGGGTCATCGGCGATCCGGGCGACGCCACCGCACACATAGAGAACCGCGCGGGCGAGCCCTGCGCAAATCCCTATCTGTACATGATGTCGCAGATCGTTACCGGGATGGATGGCATGAAGCGCAAGGTCGACCCGGGCCCCCCGGACGAGACACCCTACGAATCGGACAAGCCCCTGCTTCCCCGCAGCCTGATGGAGTCCGTTGCCGCGCTGAAGGAGAGCACACTGTTTCGAGACGAGCTCGGCGATGCGTTCATCGACTACATGGTGGGGCTCAAGCAGAGCGAGATCAGCCGATTCCTTGCCCACGTGACCGACTGGGAGCAACGCGAATACTTCGAGGTCTTCTGAGCGGGGCCGCGAGACGCGCCTGCTCGACCACGGGAGGGCATGAGGATGTCATGGCGCGGCAAGAAGATTGGCGGCATGAGCACGGCGGAAATGAACGAGTTCCTCGCGGGTCCCTGGCTCTGCAGAGTCGCCTGCATCAAGCCCGACGGCTGGCCCTACGTGGTGCCTTCCTGGTACCACTGGGACGGCTTGTGTTTCTGGCTGGTGCCGAGAAAGCGTGCGGAATGGGCGCACTACATGGCGCTCGATCCGCGGGTGGCCCTGACTGTCGACGAGCCGGACCCGCCCATTCGCAAGGTGCTGTGCGAAGGCACGGCGGTCATCGTCGAAGCCGCGGTCGGGCCGTACCTGGAGAACGGGGAGAAGTCGCTCTGGAATCGGATCGGCGAGAAGTACACGGGGCCTCGCTACCTGGGCGACAAGGCCAAGGAGTACCGCGGCTCGGTCAACGTGGAACCCTGCTGGACGATCAAGGTCGTGCCGCGAAAGATCCGCACATGGCAGGGATTCGACTGGCATCCGCGTTACAAGCATCCCGAGCTTCACTC
>JAKZYK010000119.1:0-4044 GCA_047514485.1 Gammaproteobacteria bacterium | reverse complement strand
GGAATGCAGAGGCCCTCCTCGAAAACGTCGGCGGCGTCAGTCGGATTGGAGCCCGGGGTGCGTCCGCCGACGTCCTGGTGGTGAGCGAGCGAAACCGCGAGCGCTACCGTCTCGCTGCCGTGCACCACTGGCACGAGCACGATGATGTCGGGGTTGTGCTGCCCGCCGGCGTAGGGGTCGTTCATGATGATCATGTCCCCTTCCTTCAGATCCCGGGCGGGGTATTTGGCGAGCATGCTCTTGACCGCCGGCGGCAGGCTGCCCAGGTGCACCGGGATGGCGAGGCCCTGGGCGATCGTGTTCCCGTTGACGTCGAAGAGGGCGACGGAGCAATCCGACCCTTCCTTCACGCTCGGCGAGGTGGCGCACCGCACCAGCGTCGATTCCATGTTGTTGGCGATCGCGTCGAGGCGATGGCGCAATACCTCCAGCGTCACCGGATCCACGCTCACCGCGACCTGCTCGTTGCTCATAGGGTGTAGGCCTGCGAGATCCCGTTCAGGATGAGGTTGTTCGACGCGTCCACCTGCGCGGTCTGCCCGGGATAGATGAGTACGGTGGTGTCCGCCTGCTCGACGACGGCCGGGCCGGCCACTTCCGCGCCCCGGGCGAGCCGCTCGCGCCGCAAGACCACGCTGCGAACCGGGCGATCGAGCCCGAGGAACCAGGTCTCGCGTTCGGCTTCCATCGCGCCGACGGTCGTCTCCAGGGCCCGGATGCGCAACCCGTCGAGTGCCTCGGCCGGCGCGTAGGCCACACAACGGATGTTGACCAACTCCACCTCGGTCTTGTTGGTGTACCCGTACATGCGCAGGTAGTCGCTCTCGAAGTCGTCGACCAGCGCGCCGACCGTCGCCGCGTCGATGATCTCCGAGCGCAGCGCCACGATGAGCTCGTACGACTGACCGGTGTAGCGGAGATTGGCGCTGTAGCGGGCCTGCAACGTGCCAGGGTCCAGCGCTTCGCGGCGCATGATCTCCACGCACTGCGCGTGAGTATCGGCGAATGCCCGGGCTAACTCCTCGAGGTCCATCTGGTCGACCCGGCGCAGATGGCTTCGGCCCATCTCCACCTCGATGTCGGCGGTGAGGAGCCCGTAGGCAGACAACACGCCCGGCGTGGCAGGGATCAGACACCTCTTCATCCCGAGCATGGAGAGCAACGCGCCAGCGTGGAGCGGGCCCGCGCCGCCGAAGGCAACGAGACTGAGCTGGCGGGGATCGTAGCCGCGCTTGACCGTGATCAGGCGGATCTGCTCGGCCATCTGCACGTTCATGATGCGATGCGCCCCGAGCGCCGCCTCGACCGGCGACATGCCCATCTGCGCGCCGGTGTCCTCGAGTGCCCGGCGGGCGCTGTCCACGTCCAGATCGAACTCGCCGCCGGCGAAATCCGTCGGGTTGAGGTACCCGAGCACCAGGCTCGCGTCGGTGATGGTTGGCTCGCTGCCGCCGCGGGCGTAGCACACGGGACCGGGATCGGATCCGGCGCTCGCCGGGCCCCCCCGCATGATGCCCGAAGCGTTTACCCGCAGCAGACTGCCACCCCCGGCGCCGATGGTGTTGATGTCCACCATGGGCACCCGAACCGGGTAGCCCGAGATCTCGCCCGAGCCGCTCACCGCGGGCACGCCGCGCCGGATCATCGCCACGTCGCAGCTCGTCCCGCCGATGTCGATGGTCACCGCGTCCCCGCAGCCGGCCGCGCTCGCGAGGCGCGCGCCACCGACAACGCCCCCCGCTGGCCCCGAAAGAAACAGGTGGACAGGCCGGCTCGCGGCGGTACGGGTGGTGGTAACGCCGCCGCGGGACTGCATGATGTGGATCTTGCCGGGGATACCGTACTCGCGAAGGCGCTGCTCCATGTTGGTGAGCGCCCGCTCTACCGCCGGGCGCATGTAGGCGTCGAAGGCAGTCACCGCGGTCCGTTCGTACTCGCGGTAGATGGGGTTCACCTCCGAGGAGAGCGAGACGAACAGATCGGGATACAGCGAGTGGATGATCTCTCGCGTACGCACCTCGTGCGCGTCGTTCTCGAATGAGAACAGGTAGACCACCGCGACCGCCTCGATCGCGTGCTTCGTCTTCATCTCGACGATCGCCCGGGCGACGAAGTCCTCGTCGAGCGGCTTGACCAACCTGCCGGTCGCGTCCAGCCGTTCGGGAACGCCCACTCGGCAACGCTTGGGCGACAGGAATACCGGTGTCTGCACGTCGATATCGAGGTCGTACATGGACCTGCGCTTGAGACGGCCGATCTCGAGCACGTCCTCGAATCCCTCGGTGGTGAAGATGGCGAGCCTCGCCCCCGCCCTCGGCACCACGACGTTGGTGGCAAGGGTAGTGCCGAGCACGATTCGCTCCACGCCTTCCGGTTGGCGATCCAGGAGGCCGAGAATTTTGCTGACCCCGCTGATCACGCTCTCGACGATGTGGGCGTGATTGGTGATGACTTTCGTGAGGCCGATCTCGCGCGCGGCCTAGTCGATGCACACCACGTCGGTGAAGGTACCATCGATGTCGACCCCTACGATCACGGGTTATTCCTCCATGGGCGCCGCTGCCCCACCCGAGTGACGAGCGAGCCGATCAGGACGGAGATACGGAAATGTCGTCGGGTCTCGAATTCCCAATATCCGGGAAGAGGCCCCGAAGGGCAACCATCACCGAGGGAGGCGTCGACGGTGCTACGCCGTATACTTGTGTGCTGCGAAAATCACTCGGCAGCGAGGTACGCCCTTGAACATCAGCGCCGGGCAAGAGCGAGCAACCGAGAATCGGCTACCGGCTTCCATGGACGCCGTCGAGGGAGCGCCCAAGCTCGAGCGGCTCGCGCGACCGAACTGGGTGGAGGTCGACGCTGCCGCCATCGCTCACAACATCGCGGCGCTGCGCCGCTTGGTCGGACCCGGGGTCCGAATCTTCGCCGCGCTAAAGGGCAACGCATGCGGGTTCGGGGTGGCAAAGGCGGCCCGGGTTGTCGCTGACGCAGGCGCGGATGCTCTCGCCGTCGTGGACCTCGCGGATGCGATGAGGATTCGCGAGGCGGGCGTTCGCCTCCCCGTGCTCCTGTATGGCGGCAACCTCGCAACCGCGGACACCGCCGCCGCCGCGAGCGCCCACGACCTGACCGTGACCGTGCACGATCGCGCGTCCGCCGAAGGGTTCAATCGCCACGCGAGCGCGCCACTTCGGGCGTTTCTCGAGCTGAATGTCGGCGGCGAACGGCTCGGGGTGGAGGCCGAGGACGCGCTGTCCTTCATGGAATGGCTGCAGGGGCTCGACAAGATTCGGATTGACGGGGTCTACGCTCACATGCACGTTCCGGGCGGGCCGCAGGCCGAGCGACTCGTCCGGTGGCAGTTCGGGCGCTTCCAGTCGGCGCTCCGCAATCTCGATGACCGCGGCGTCTGCGTGCCGATCCGCATGACCGCGAGCTCCAAGACGCTCACCCTCACCAGTGAAATGAATCTCAACGCGATTGATCCCGGCCATTTGGTCTTCGGGCTGGATCCGGGCGGCGTCCACGAGGTGGAGATCGGTGTCCGTCCGGCGCTGGTGGCACTCAAGAGCCGGCTCTTGAGCGTGCGGGCCTCGGCGCGTGCCGAGTTCCTCGACGAGGCGCCTTTCCCGGTGCGCGAGGGGCTGCGCGTCGGTGTCATCCCCTTGGGCGCAGCCGACGGGCTCAACGAGATCCGCGCCTGCTCGGCGCTCGTCCGGGGCCGGCGCGTCGCCTGGCTCGGGGGCCATTCCGCTGAGCACGCGCGGCTCGACCTCACGGACGCGCCCGACGCCCGTGTGGGCGACGAGGTGGTCATCATCGGCCGGCAGGGGGAGGAGACCATCACGCTCGAGGATGTGCAGCGCTATCAAGGCGGCGTGCGCGCCTCCGATGTCACTCGACGCATTCTCGCGTCGCTACCTCGCCTGTACGTCGGCTGATCCATCGATGCTGCGATGAGGACATCGCCCGGATCGAGAAGGAGCTGGGGCGGGCAATCAGGGCGATGGCGCCGATGACGGATATCCACGCCATCGTGGAGCG
>JAKZYK010000118.1:0-5026 GCA_047514485.1 Gammaproteobacteria bacterium | reverse complement strand
TCGCTGGTGGAGTCCGCCTGACCGTTGGTGGAGCGCTTGAGGTAGTAGCCGTGGTCGATGCTTCCGATCATGTCCTCGAGCTTGCCGGTACCGGGCCTGATGGCGGTGTTGCGCATTCGCACCAGCGGCTCGTCGCTGAAGGTGTAGGCGCGGGCGTTGCCGGTCGGCTCCACCCCGAACTCCCGGGCCGTCTCCTTTGCCGGGCCGGAGGAGGGAGTGGATGCCGGGAAGACCGGCGGCTCAGCGAATGTGCATCCCCATGCTCAGGCGCTCCTCGACGCCGAAGCCAAGCGATTCGTAGAACCCGCGGACCGCGGTATTGGTCGCTCGTATCTGGAGGTTGACCTTGGTGCAGCCCGCCATGCGCAGCGCTTCGACCGCATGGCGCACGAGGGCCGTGCCGATGCCTCGACGGCGATCCTCCGGCGAGACCGCGACCGTGTAGAGCCAGCCTCGATGGCCGTCATACCCGGCCATCGCGGTCCCGATGACGGAGTCGACATCCGTTGCGACGAACAGCATGTCGTCATGCATCGCGAGCTTTGCGTCGAACACCTTCGCCGGCGCGTTTTGAGGTGGGTCGTCGGGGAAGACTCTTTCCCACAGTGCGATGACGCGGGAGCGGTCGTGAGGGGTGCAGGGACGGATATGCAACGTCTTTCACCTTGATTCCAATGAAGAGATTCCGATGGTGAGTATGTGATGCTCGTCGAGCGTCGGGCAACGATCGGCAGGGCGGGTTGCATCGACATGTCCGGTCCGCTCGCGCAGGCCGCCGTGGCGGTAGCGGGCCGCGCTCTTTACATTGAAGACTCGCGATTCTTGCGAGACCGTTCCTCATGGCACTGCAAGGGCTGTCAGGAAGCGGCATCAAGAGCTGCGGAATTCCGCCCGTGAGCATGCACGACACCAATGACCAGCAACTCCGATGAATTCGCATACATCCTGAACGGGCTGGCGTCGTACTTCGCGGGGAAGCAGGGCGTTCAGGCCGCCTGGCTGTTCGGCAGCCACTGCGAAGGACGCAGCCACCGGGACAGCGATGTCGACGTGGCGGTGCTGCTGGAGCACGGGCGCTATCCCGATGCGCGCGCGCGATTCGAGGCACGAGTCGCCATGACGGCGGACATCATCGCGCTCCTGCATCGAAACGAGATCGATCTTGTCGTGCTCAACGATGCTCCACCCCGGTTCGCCCGACGCATCGTCCTCGACGGCCGGCGCGTGCACTGCTCGGATGCAGAGGCCGAGTACGCGTTTCGCCGGGATGTTCAATTGCGCGCGGCGGACATCGGTCCCTTTCTCGACCGCATGCGCCGGATCAAGATGGAGGCGCTTTCGCGGTGACCTGGCTCGTCGAGCGCCTGGCGGAGCTTGCCCGACACGTCGAGCATCTCCGAGCGTTGAGAGCGCGTGTCAGCGGTGCCGCAGCGTTGCGCCGCGATTTGTCGCTCCACAACGACGTCCTGTTCTCGCTGCTTGCGATCTGCCAGATCGTGATCGATGTCTCGGGCGAGCTTTCCGCTCGAAGGGGCCTTCGCTTCGAAGACTATACGGAGGCGGTCCGCAACCTCGCGGCGCTCGACGAGTTCTCCGAGGATCTGGTTCGCGAGCTGAGCCTGCTTCCGGGATTCCGCAACATCCTCGTTCACGAGTACGTGACCCTGGATCTCGAACGGGCGGTCGAGGCGCTGGACCGGCTGGAGCCCGTCGAGTCGTTCATCGAGATCGTGCGGAGGATCGAATACGCTGGGGAACGACGGAACTGAACGATGGCGTTTGACCGCGCCGGTCTGCGGACCGAAGGGGGCGGAAAATGGGCACTGAAGCGCAACTCATCGAGCGGGAGCGATCCTGCCTCGTCGTCATCGACGTGCAGCAGTACTTCCTCGACAAGCTGCCTCCCGACAGTCGTGCTCCGCTGGTCGAACGCATCGCCTGGCTGATGCGAGTGGCGTGTCTTCTCGACATTCACGTCATCGCCACCGCCGAGGACATGGAGCGCGACGGGCCGCTCGTGCCGGAACTCGTTCGCTGCCTGCCGCCCGACGCACCGCCGGTCTTCAACAAGATGGTGTTCGGGCTGTGGGGCCAGGAGAACATCCGCGCCGCGGTGGAAGCATCCGGACGGGACTGCTTCGTGCTGGTCGGGCTCGAGACCGACGTGTGTGTCGCCCAGTCCGCGCTCGGCCTGCACACGGCCGGCTACCGAGTGGCGGTGGTCGGCGACGCCTGCGCCTCTCCACCGCCGAACCACGAGCACGGATTGCTGCGGCTGCGCGATACCGGCGTCATCCTGACGTCCGTCAAGACCATGTTCTACGAGTGGACGCGCGATCTCGAGACCACCCACCGGGTCAGAGCGGAACTCGACGTGGCCTGTCCGACCGGAATGACCTTCTAGCCGATCGGGATGGCAGCAAGAACATGCGTTTCCGGTCGTGAGCGAAATCCAACTCGAATTTCAGGACAATGTCCGTGGCGGACGGATCGCGACCGTCTGCCACGACAACGCGGACAAGCTCAACGTCATCGATGGCGACGGTGCCGATGCGTTGAGTGCTGCCATCGAACGGGCCGGCGGAAGCCGCGACGTGCGGGTCATCGTTCTGCGAGGAGCGGGAGAGCGGGCGTTCATCGGCGGAGCGGACATCCGCGCCATGGTCGATCTCACCCCGGAAGCGTCCCGTGCGTTCATCACCTCGATTCACCACGTGTGCACCGCGGTCCGCCGAACGCCGGTCCCGGTGGTGGCGCGCATGTCCGGATATTGCCTCGGGGCAGGCCTCGAAATTGCGGCTTCCTGCGATCTCCGGGTGGCCGACACCACCGCGAGGTTCGGCATGCCCGAGGTCCAGGTCGGTCTCCCGTCCGTCATCGAGGCGGCGCTGCTTCCGCGCCTGGTGGGCTGGGGACGCACGGCCCGACTCGTCTACACCGGCGAGACGATCGGAGCCGAGCAGGCGTACGAGTGGGGTCTCGTCGAAACCCTCGTCCCCGAAGGCGGACTCGACGATGCGCTCGCGCGCACGGTGGACATGATCTGCACGGCCGGCCCCGCGGCCATTCGCCTCCAGAAGGCGCTGCTCCGCGACTGGGAAGAGCTGCCGTTGCGCGATGCGGTTGAGCGCGGCATCGACTGCCTTGCGAGAGGGTTCGCGAGCGGCGAGCCGCGCGAGCGAATGCGGGCCTTCCTCGACCGCAAGCGCTGACTCCGCTTCAGCCGCTCGTCGCCGCGGCCCGAATCGCCGCGCCCGAGTGTCGGCATTCGCGCGGTACCATGATCCGGTGAACGATCGACCTCCGAAACCGTATCGGAACCCGACGGGCGTTCCGGACGAGAAAACACTCACTGCGCCCGTGGAGGCGTCCGCCCCACTCCCGGCCGGCAAGCTCCCGCCCGACCTCCTCGCGCGCCTCATCGCGACGTCCCTTCCGCCCGAGGTCGTGCTCGGACCCCGCATCGGCGAAGACGCGTGCGCAATCGAAATCGAGGCGGGAACGCTCATCGCGGCGACCGACCCCATCACCCTCACCGGGGCCGGAGTCGGGGCGCACGCGGTGGCCGTCAATGCGAACGACGTCGCGGTGACCGGAGCACGCCCGCGATGGTTTCTCGCATGCGTGCTGCTGCCCGAAGGGTCGACCCCCGAGGACGCGGAGGCGCTGTTCGAAGGGATGCGGCGCGCGCTCGATCAGGTAGGGGCGGCGCTCGTCGGAGGCCACACCGAGGTCACGAGCGCCGTGCGCCAGCCGCTCGTGGTCGGGCATATGCTCGGAATCGCCACGGAGCGGATCGTGCCGACCGGAGGGCTTCGCCCGGGACATGCGGTCGTCCAGATTGGACCTGCGCCGGTCGAGGGCGCGGCGGTGCTCTCCGAGGTTCTTCCGGCAGAGCGTCTTTCCAGGGTTTCGCCTCGTGTGTTGGCGGCGGCTCGATCCGCTCTCGATACGCCCGGGATCCTGGTGGTCGAGCCCGCGCTCGCCGCCGCCCGGGCCGGCGCATCCGCGCTCCACGATCCGACCGAAGGCGGCCTTTCGGCCGGGCTGCACGAGATGGCCGACGCTTCCGGAGTGGCACTCGCCATCGAGCCCGAACGGATCCTCTGGTACGAGCCAGGGGTGGAGCTGTGCGCCGCGGCCGGTCTGGACCCTTGGGGAACCCTCGCCTCGGGGACGCTGCTCGCGGGGTTCGCCTCCGACCGGCTCGACGTTGCGCTGCAGGACCTTGCGCGCGACGGCTACTCCGCGTCCGTCATCGGGCGGGCGGGGCGGGGACGCGGCGTGGCCTTCACCGACGGTGCTACGCTCACCCGGTTCGAACGCGACGAGCTCAGCCGTTCGTAGCCCGGATTCGCCGAAGCGTGGAGTGACGAACCGCGCCTGTCCGGAAGGATCGGGCGACCATTTCAGGGAGCAAGCTCATGCGATTCAAGATCGGCCTTCTTCTTTTCCCCAACCTCACCCAGCTCGATCTGACCGGCCCGTACGAGGTCTTCACCAAGTTCCCGGACACCGAGGTGCATCTGTTGTGGAAGACCCTCGATCCGGTCACCGCCGGCGGCGGCATGCGGCTGTTGCCCACCACCATCTTCGCCGAGAGCCCGCAGCTCGACCTCATCTGCGTGCCGGGTGGTGCGGGCATGAACGCGCTGCTGAACGACGAAGAGACTCTCGACTTCGTGCGCCGACAGGCGTCGGAGGCGCGCTACGTCACCTCCGTGTGCACGGGGTCGCTGGTGCTCGGCGCGGCGGGACTGCTGCAGGGCAAGCGTGCGACCACGCACTGGATGTCGCTGCCGATGCTTGCCGCATTCGGTTGCGAGCCGGTAGCCGAGCGCGTGGTGGTCGACGGCAACCTGATCACCGGCGGCGGCGTCACCGCGGGCATCGATTTCGCGCTGACGGTGGCGGGGGAGTGGTTCGGGGCCGAGGCCGCCCGGAGGATTCAGCTCGGCATCGAGTACGACCCGCGTCCGCCGTTCGACGCCGGAGCCCCGGAACGAGCGGATGCGTCGCTCGTGGC
>JAKZYK010000117.1:0-4239 GCA_047514485.1 Gammaproteobacteria bacterium | reverse complement strand
AGCATCTGGTCGTCCAGGACATCTTCCTCACCGAGACCGCGTTCCATGCCGACGTGGTGCTGCCCGCATCGGCGTGGCCGGAGAAGGACGGCACCGTCACCAACACCAACCGGCAGGTGCAGATGGGCCGGGCCGCGCTCGCGCTGCCGGGGGATTCGCGCCAGGACTGGTGGATCATCCAGGAGATTGCGCGGCGTATCGGGCTCGACTGGCGGTACTCCGGCCCGGCCGACGTCTTCGAGGAGATGAAGGCCGTGATGCCGTCGCTCGACAACATCACGTGGGAGCGGCTGTGCGACGAGAGCGCGGTGACCTATCCCTGTGAGGCCCCGGACAAGCCGGGGATGGACATCGTGTTCGGGGAAGGGTTCCCGACCCCGGACGGGCGATCCAAGCTCGTGCCGGCGTCAATCATTCCCCCCGACGAGCAGCCCGACGACGAGTACCCCATGGTGCTCACCACCGGACGCCAGCTCGAGCACTGGCATACCGGCGCGATCACCCGGCGTGCCACTCTCCTGGATACCCTGGAGCCGGAGGCGGTCGCGAGCCTTTCCCCGTTCGATCTGCGCAAGCTCGGCATCGCGGCAGGCGACCCGGTCCGGGTTGCGACGCGGCGCGGGGTGATCGAGCTCAAGGCCCGGGCTGACGGAGCGATCCCGGCCGGCATCGTCTTCGTGCCGTTCTGCTACGCGGAAGCGGCGGCGAACGAGCTCACGAACCCGGCCCTGGATCCGTTCGGGAAGATCCCGGAGTTCAAATACTGCGCAGCGCGGGTGGACAGGGTCGAGGCGGTCGAAGCGGTGGGCTGATCCCCCGATTCGCGGGCCGGCCCCGATTCCGTCAATTCGCACCGGCAACCGGATTGTCGATTGCATCGGGGCGCGATCATCGAAAGGCGATGGATGTGCTCGACCGACGTGGAACCGCCGGGGTCCGCTGCGTGGGAAACGGCGCGGATAGGGTCCTGTGCTCCGAATTGCGTCGTTCGTCGATGAAGAGACCAACGACTCGGCAGAAACGCACCTCATGAACTCGCCGTGTCGCCGACATCGGACCGTCGCGAGCGAAGAAGGCGGGAGGCCGAATTGGCGAGACGTCGATTGATACCCCGTCGCGCTGAGCGCCGGATGCTGTTGTAAACTCCGACGCCGAAATGTTTACGGAAGAGCGGTTCGCGTCGCGGTTTTCGGTGTGTGCGCTCTGCGCTTGCGCAGCGATCGCGGCGTTCGCAATGGGGCATCAGCGAGCTTGGGCCGGCAGCGACACATGGGCCGATGTCAGCGATGTGACCCAATACGTACCGTTTGCCTGGGCGGTTGGGCGCACGCTCTACAGCGCAGACGGTGAGGGCGCGTTTCAGATGGCCGCCGCCGGGGCCCTGACGGTGGGTTCGTCGGAGTTGCTCAAATGGGCGATCGACAAGAAACGTCCCAATTACAAGCCAGGGGATCGAAAGCGCTCATTTCCGTCCGGTCATGTGGCGAAGGCGTGGTTCGCGGCTGCTCATCTGCAACGGCGATACGGATGCTACGAGCTTGAATGGGGGTGCTGGCGCGGGTCGGCGATTCCCTACATCGCGGCTGTCGCCACGGCCGCCGGTCGTGTCCGCACCAACCGGCATCGCCTGGAGGATGTGATCGCGAGCGCCGTTCTCGCCGAGATATGGGTCTGGCTGACGACGGACGAGTTCGACGACGACATGCGTATTGCGCCGACTTTCGACAATGGGTTTGGCATTGCCATCTTCAACGAATTCTAGTCGCCCGCGGTGTCCGGATTTCGGTGCCAGGTCATCCTGCGCCGTGCGAAGACGCGACCGATGACGAACGCCAACCTCTACACGCTTCTCCAGGCACACTTCCCTACCGACCGCTCGGCGGCCTGCCTGGAAACCCCGGACAGTACAGTGTGGACCTACGCCGACATCGATGCGACTTCGGCGCGTTGCGCGAACCTGTTGCGCGAGCGGGGCGTGGCGTCCGGCGATCGCGTCGCAGTGCAGGTGGAGAAATCGCCGCGGGCGCTCATTCTCTATCTCGCGTGTCTGCGCGCGGGCGCCGTCTATCTGCCGCTCAACTCTGCGTATCCGGATCGGGAGCTGGATTATTTCCTCGACGACGCCGAGCCTCGAATGGTGGTGGTGCGGCCCGAGTCGCTGCCTGGACTCACGGCGCTTTGCGAGCGGCACGGTGCCGGCGAGCCCCTCACCCTCGGCGTGCACGACGACGGCACCCTGGTCGAGGCGAGCCGCGCGCTGTCCGATCGCTTCGACACCGTCGAGCGGGGGCCAGGCGATCTCGCCGCGCTGCTCTACACCTCGGGCACCACCGGCAAGCCGAAGGGCGCGATGCTCACCCACGCCAATCTGTTCTCGAACGCGCAGGTGCTGCACGCGGCCTGGGGGTTCCGCGAGGGCGACGTGCTCCTGCACATGCTGCCCATCTTTCACACCCACGGATTGTTCGTGGCGTGCCACACGTCGCTGCTCAACGGCTCGCCAATGATCTTCTGCCCGCGGTTCGACGCGGCCGAGGCGTGCCGGCTGCTGCCGCGGGCGACGGTGTTCATGGGCGTGCCCACTTTCTACGTACGCCTGCTGCGGGAGGCCGGCTTCGGGGAGAGGCAGTGCGCGAACGCCCGCTTGTTCGTCTCCGGCTCGGCGCCGCTGCTTGAACAGACCTTCGAGGAGTTCCGCGAGCGGACCGGTCACACGATCCTCGAACGTTACGGCATGACCGAATGCGGCATGAGCACCACGAACCCGCTCGACGGCGAGCGCCGCGCCGGCACCGTCGGCCTGCCTCTGCCCGGCGTCGACCTGCGGGTGCCCGGCGATGATGGCGCGCCGCTCGGCTGCGGCGAAGTCGGCGAGATCGAATTCAAGGGACCGAACGTCTTCTCCGGCTACTGGCGGATGCCGGAGAAGACGGCCGAGGAATTCACCGCCGACGGCTACTTCCGCTCCGGCGATCTGGGGTGGATCAGCGAGGACGGCTACGTCGCGATCGTCGGCCGCGGCAAGGACCTCGTCATCACCGGTGGTTTCAACGTCTATCCGAAGGAAGTCGAGCTGTTCATCGACAAGCTGGAAGGCGTGACGGAGTCGGCCGTGATCGGGCTGCCCCACCCGGACTTCGGGGAGCAGGTCACAGCGGTGGTGGTGTGTGAGCCGGCGGCGATCGGGCCCGGCGAGCAGTCCGTGATCGATGCGCTGAAGCACGAGCTCGCGGGGTACAAGGTGCCCAAGCAGGTGTTCTTCGTCGATCAGTTGCCGCGCAACTCGATGGGCAAGGTGCAGAAGACCGCGCTCAGGGAACGGTTCGCTCCGCATTATCTCCTGTGCCCGGCAGCCCTTCGACGCCGAGAGCAGCGACAATCTCGGATGCGCCATGCCACGGATCCGGCGTGCCCGTCTCCGGGCGGCGCGTGCACTGGTTGCGGCGACGTGCGCCGCGCTCAGGCCGCGCTCGAACCGGCGTCGACGTTTGGATTCGCCGGCCAACGCTGGCAATCTTGACGCGCAGGGACGCATCGATCCGACCGTCGCGCGAAGCACATTGGGCGCTCGCCGAATTCGCAATGGGACCATCACTCAGGGAGCAGTAGGCATGACCGGAACGCCGAAGCACCTCATCGACTGGAAGTTCTGGGACGACGGCGAGATCCGCGCGGTGCTCGCACTCGCCCGCCGCGTGAAACGGCAGCGCTGGGAGTTTCAGGGCCACATGCAGGGCCGGACTCTGGTGATGATCTTTCAGAAGACGTCCACCCGCACCCGTGTATCGTTCGAGGCGGGCATGACGGAGCTCGGCGGACACGCGATCAACCTCGATTGGCGGGCGTCGAACTTCACCCTCGCCGACATCCGCTCGGAAACGCGGTATCTCTCGCGCAACTCCGCCTTCATCATGGCCCGACTGAAGAGCAACTCGGACCTGCTCGACATGGCCGCGGGCGCGACGGTGCCGGTGATCAACGGATGCTGCAATCTCTACCACCCCTGCCAGGCGTTCGCCGACATGCTCACCATCGCCGAGGATCGAGGCGGGGATCCGCGCGGTGCACGATTGACCTACATCGGCGCGTACAACAACGTGGCGAATTCGCTGGTGTCCATCTCCGCAGCGCTCGGGGTGGAGCTCACCCTGGTATGCCCCATCCGCGACGAGGCGCTGGTCGACGAGGACAGCCGGAGCCGTCTTCTCGGCCTCGGCCTGCTCACCGAGACCCTCGACG
>JAKZYK010000116.1:0-2975 GCA_047514485.1 Gammaproteobacteria bacterium | reverse complement strand
GTCCGGGCCGATCCACTCGCAGCACGGAACGTCACCGTCCACCTTCGCGGCGATCGCCTTGAAGATCGGCTCCAGGACCGGCCAGGCGTCGGGGTTGCCGCCCGGCATGATGCTCGGCCCGAGCAGGGCGCCTTCCTCGCCTCCGGAGACACCGGTACCGACGTAGAGAATTCCGCTTTCGCGCAGCGTGCGCGTGCGCCTTGTGGTGTCCTGGTAGTTCGAGTTGCCGCCGTCGATCAGCACGTCCCCGGGATCGAGCAGGGGCACGAGGGTCTCGATCACCCGGTCCACGGCGCGGCCCGCCTGCACCATGAGCATCACCCGCCGCGGCCTGGCGAGCTTCGAGACGAGTTCCTCGGGCGACCAGGCGCCGACGATGGTCTTGCCGGCCGCGCGCGCCGCGAGGAACGCGTCGACCTTCGAGGTGGTCCGGTTGTACACCGCCACGGTGTACCCGCGGCTCGCCATGTTGAGCACCAGGTTCTCGCCCATCACCGCGAGACCTACGACTGCGATGTCCGCGGCCTTCGCGCGGCGCAGAGACCCGTCTCCCCTGTTCACAGCGAACCCCTCGGCGCCACCCACTCCACCTCCTGGCCGGTCACGGCGGCGATGGCGTCGAAGTCTGCGTCATAGTGGAGAACGGTCATCCGAGCAGCCTCCGCGGCGGCGGCGATGATCAGGTCAGGTATCGGCAACCGGTGCCGGCCGCGGCCGGCGAGAAGCCATTGGACGTCGATCGCCCGATTGAAGACTGCCTCCGTCAATTCCACCTTTCGGTAGGCGAACGCACGCCTCGCCCTGATCCGCGAGTGCTCTTCCCGGTTCCGAGTCGAATAAAGGACCTCGAGATCGACTATGGAGCAGGTCGCTGCATCTCCTGATTCGATGATGGGCGCGAGCCGCTCCTCGACTGCCGGGTGCTGGATGCGCGCCAGCGCGCTCTTGTCAATCAGGTAGGGCATTGTCACGCGGCGTTCGTGTGTTCACGAGCGCCAGGCGTTCTTCATGATCTCCCGATCCGCCAGGTCGAGCCCGTCCATTGCCACCAGTGCCGCGACCTCCTGCCGTCGTGCCTCGGCCCGTACGATCTCGAGCAACGCACGGTGAACGGTCTCCTTGATCGACGAGGTTCCGAGGAGACTGCGTGCTTGTTCAAGCAGATTGCTGTCGATGTCGACACTCGTCTTGCTCATGATGCGGATCCTTCGAGATTACGAAATGGTCTCACAACGATATCCCAGGGCCATCCTGAATGATATCAACACCAACAGGATTGAATGGCTTCGCAGCGGCGAGCACGCTCTGCGGTTGATTCAGCATCGACCCGCCATTTGGTGTTCCAGCAGATACTCGACCCCGACGAGCCCCGGACAGGGATGGGTCACGACATGGACCGGGATCGCGCTCAGATAGGTGCGGAAGCGGCCCTTTGCACGGAATCGGTCCAGAAACAGTCGGGCGTCGAAGCGTTCGCCCCATGCCGGCACGATGCCGCCGGCGATGTACACGCCGCCGCGGGCGCCGAGGGTCAGCGCGAGGTCGCCCGCCACCGATCCGAGGAAGCCGGTGAAGACCGCGATGGTCTCCTGCGCGATCGGATCGCGACGGGCGAACGCGTCTCGCGCGATATCCGCCGCCGTCATGTCGCGGTCGCACCGAGCGCCGTCAATCGACGCGAGCGCCCGCCACATCGCTTCGATGCCGGGACCGGAAAGCGCGCGCTCGGCCGATGCATGCCCGAATCGTTCCGCGAGTACGGTGACGATTGCCCATTCCCGCGGAGTCTGAGCCGCCAGGGTTCGATGCCCTCCCTCACCTTCGACGGCTACAAGATTCTCCATCCCCGCCGCGACGAGTGCGGACATGCCGAGACCGGTGCCCGGCGCGATTACCGCCTTCGTCGTGCGGTCATCGGGAGTGTGCGAACCGGTTCCGCGCGGGTCGTCGGCCATGCGGGAACCAGGTCCGTTCGTTGCCGATCCATGCTCGCCGCGTGTCGATCCGTCGCATGAAATGCCGGCAGCGAGGGTGCGCAGGTCCTTGCGACGGAGCACGGGAAGCGCCCAGGCGATCGCGGCGACATCGTTGACGAGCACGCAACGCCGAGTATGGCAATTGCGTTCGATGGTGCGCGCATCGAGTATCCAGTCGAGGTTCGTGATGTGGGCTCGGTGTCCGGCGACCGGTCCCGCCGACGCAATCGCAATTGCGTCGAGCCACTCGTGTACTCCTGCCCTCTTGCGCCATTGCCCCAGCGCATCCTCGAAATTCCTGACCGTACTCGTCTCGATGTCGTGCACCGCTGCAGGTTGCACCCCGCCCTGAAGGAGCCCGAACCGGATGTGGGTCCCTCCGAGATCGACGGCGAGCGAGCGCGTCATCGAACCGCGTAGAGACGCTCGAGGAACGACTCTCGCCAGGCCATGACGTCGTCGCGGCGCACGCCTTCGATGAGCGTTCGCCACCGTGCCTTGCGTTCCGCGAGCGGCAGGTTGAGTGCGGTCTGAAGCGCGTCCGCAACGCCCCGGACGTCGTAGGGGTTGACGATGATGGCGCCCTCGGCGCGTCGCGCCGCACCGGCGAAGCGCGAGAGCACCAGCACGCCCGGGTCTCGTGGCGACTGGGCCGCGACGTACTCCTTGGCCACCAGGTTCATCCCGTCGCGGAGCGGCGTGACGAGCCCGATCCGGGCGAGACGGAACAGGCCGGCGAGGGCGCGGCGGGTGAAGCTGCGGTTGATGTAGCGCAGCGGCGTCCAGTCGAACTCGGAGTACTCGGAGTTGATGCTTCCCGACAGCGACTCGAGCTCGTGGCGGATGTCGATGTAGTCTTGCACGTCCGCGCGCGATCGCGGCGCAATCTGGATGTAGCTCACTCGCCCCCGGTTTTCCGGATAGACGGCCAGCAGGCGTTCGAAGGCTCGGAAACGCTCGGGCAGCCCCTTGCTGTAGTCGAGACGATCGACGCCGAGA
>JAKZYK010000115.1:0-5934 GCA_047514485.1 Gammaproteobacteria bacterium | reverse complement strand
CTTCTTGCCACGAAGCTTTCCCTTGGCGCGGGCGACAGCCATCCCCTCGCGGGTGCGCATGCGGATCAGGTCACTCTCGAATTCGGCGAAGGTGGCGAGGATGTTGAAGAACATCTTCCCCATGGGGTCGTTCGGGTCGTGGGTGGTTGGACCCAGGGCCAATTTGACTTCGCGAGCCAGGAGTTGATCGGCGATCTCACGGGCGTCGGGAACTGATCGCGCCAGCCGGTCGAGCTTGGTCACGACGAGCGTGTCGCCGGCGCGCACGGCTGCAAGGGCCTGGTCGAGACCGGGGCGCGCGCGCGTTCGGCCGGTGAGGCCGTGATCGGTGTAGATGCGCTCGGGGTCGACGCCGAGGTCGACCAGGGCGCAGCGCTGCGCCGTGAGGTCCTGTCTATCGGTGGAGCAGCGGGCGTATCCGATGCGGATGGTGTCCATGGGACAACTGTACGATAAGGGCCCACTCATCGAGAATAATATCGGCCCGTCTTTCTGATACAGGTGAGCGCCAGCATTTCCGGGAGGCGGCCGTACCATGCCCGAGCGTCCGCACAACCATCCCCCAACGGACAGCCTCACCACGTTGGGGGAAGCCGAGCGCGATGCGGCGTTACGCCGGTTTGAAGCTCTGCGTCCCCATATCCAAGACGGCGTTGCCCTGACCGCGCCCGGCATCGGGCATGTTGCGTTGAATGCCGATCGTGTGTATATATTTATGCATGCATCGCAACAGCCGAGACATTGTCAAGCGTCTCAAGGCCGAAGGCTTCGAGCTGGTGAGCATCAGGGGGTCACACCACAAGTTTAGAAAAGGCCCGATCACCGTGGTCGTGCCACATCCGAAGAAGGACCTCCCGCTCGGTACGGCCCGGAGCATCGCAAGGCACGTCGGCTGGATCTGAGGAGGGAGGCATGCACTACGTCGCCGTCATCGACAAGGACCCCGACAGCGCCTACGGGATCCAGTTTCCCGAGGTGCCCGGATGCTTTTCGGCCGCCGACACCTTCGAGGAGATCGTTCCCAACGCGATCGAGGCGTTGAGCCTGTTCTTCGAGGACAGCGAGCCTGTGTCTGCGCGCGGCCTTGAAGCTGTGCGCGAGCAGGTTGCCGAAAACATCGCGGAGGGCGCCGTGCTCATGATGATTCCCTACGTCCAGGATCGGAAAAGGGTCGTGCGGGTGAACCTGAGCCTGGAGAAGGGGTTCCTCGATACGATGGACGAAGCCGCGCGCATGCGCGGCATGACCCGCTCTGCGTTCGTCCAGAAAGCCGCGACGCGGGAAATCCTCGACCCAGTCTGAAGCAGGGAAACCCGCCGGCAGGCGAGGTGCGAGTACCACAATGCGTGGGGTAGGCGGCGATGGCAATCTCGATCCGAGGCGGGATTCACAGGCCCCATGACCAGAAAACTACGCTGCCGCCCATGAGTGCATCAGTCTGCGCCCCACACTTTTTGGTACTCCCCGCCGTACGGCCCTTGTCACACGTGCCGCCTTGCCGCGGCGGCGGATCAGCGAGAGTCAGTGATGCCCCGCTACAGCTTCACGTTCGTCGCCACGGCACAGCGTTACACCTACACGATCCATGCGGATTGATCGGACGGATGACGTCGCGCGGTTTGGCCGCAAGCTCGGCAAGCGGTTCACACTTGGTGGCCAGCACGGGCCGGCTCCCCACGTCGTGGTCGAGAAGACCGGTTTCGATGCGCACCGGGGCATCTGCGCAATTGCGGTCTTCGATGCGTCCGAGTGAACCTCTGCGGGCCGTTCCGGCGCTGCCGTCCGCGTCCTCCGTTCCACGCCGCGAGTTCGCCGGCCGGTGTTGCGTCGACAGGAGTGCGCTTCGGTCATGGTCCTGCCAATCGGGCGCCCTTGGCCCGAGCGCCTGGACGAAGGGAGCTGCGCGAACGATCGCAATCGGATCCCTTCGGCGCAGGAGCCGCGAGAGCGCACGCGTGCGGACACAGGTCTCCGCGCCATCGCCGAGAGCCTCCCGACCCCGGACCGGGCGAAGCGCGCGTGGACGAATCCTCGCAGGGAAAGCCTTTCTGCCGACAAGGCCAGCCCGGAAGCTGCACGCGGGATCGAGGCGGTCGATCCTGGAGCGCGCGAAGGTCCGACTCCGCTCGTGAACTTCGTCAACGCCGCGTCATGAATTCGGTTGGGTGAAGGGTCCGCAGGCGAACTCCGCATGGCATCGGGCAAGCACCGCCGTGGAAAGCGGAAACGCAAGCCGCCGCCGAACGCATCCTCCGGCGATCTGGCGGAGCAAGTGCGCCGACTCCTCGCCAGAGGGGACGGGCGCGGCGCGCTCGACCGGCTCAGGCAGGCGAAGCCCGGAGACGCCAGTGCGGTGGAGTTGCCGCTCCTTCGCTTCTGCGCGTGCATCGAGCGCGCCCGGCAGCTGGCACGGAGCGCTCTGGACAGGGAGGCCGCCGCCATGCGCACGCAGGCGGCCCGGCACCGGGCATCCATCTCCCCCGCGGCGCTGGCGGAAGAGGATCTGGCGCGGTACGTGCGCTATCTGGACGGAGCCGACGCGTTGGCGGTCTACGCGGATTACCTGACCGTCGGGCCCCGCGCACCCGCGGCCGAACGGGCGCTGGCGGATCTGCTCGTGATCCGCAGGTGCTGGGACGGTCTTGAGGGTTACGAGCCGAGCCATCCCCTGCGCCGGGACGCCGGAGCAGTCAAGCGCAGTCTCGGCGCCATGGACGCTGGAGACTGGGGGCGGGCGGGCGACCTGATGCAAAGCGTGGCGCGGCACTCGCCGTTCGCGCCCTGGCGCGTGTTCTGCAAGGCCATGGTGTGCTTTGGGGCGGGTGATGACGCGGGGCTCAAGCGGACCCTCGACCTGCTGCCGGGTGATTTTGTCCTCGCTGAGACGGTTGCCGAATGGCGACGCGTGTGCGCGGGCGAAGGCGGGGGTGGCCCGGTCCGGGTGCGGCGGGCGCTGGGCACGGAGGGGACGGCGGTCGAGGCGCTCGGCGAGGCGCTGCGCCAGGCTCTGCGTCACAACGAACGCCCGCGTACCGTCGAACGGCTGGTGACGGAGCTGGCCGATGTCCTGTGCCCCGAGGAGCCACTCCAGGCCCGCATCGACCTGTTGCAGATTGCCGGCCTCGCGACGCTTCGCAGCGCGCTCTCCATGCAGAGCGTGCGCGGGCTGGTGCGGCGTCTCGTTCCCGCCGGGCGCGCGCCCGCCGTGGTGGCCCGGATCGAGTGGTTGCTCCAGCAGGCGTCACCGGATCTGTGGGATCCGGGCGCGGCCGCGGTCTTGCTCGATCGCCTGGACACGGAGTTCCCCCAGGCCGGGGACCGGGCGCTGGCCCGGGGCCGCGTGCTCGAGGCGTTGGCTCGGACCGGGCATCGGGCCATTCACCCCGAGCTCCTCCCGCCCCGGATGGTGAAGACCCTTTCGGTCCTGCTGGACGGGCGGCTCGACAGGCCCGGGTTGCTGTTCGCCGAGCTGATGGCGGCGAGCCTCGAGGTCGATCCGTACAACCGCGAAGGCTATCGCTTTGTGCTTGACCTGCTGCGCGGACACCGCGACATCAAGCCCCGGCAGCGCAGCACGCTGGAGGCGATGGCGGCGCACTTCCCCGATGATCCGGATCCGTGGCTGGAGCTCGTCACGCTTCACCACTCCATGAATGCGTACCGCCGGGCCGAGCAGGCCCTTGGCGAGGCGCGCCGGCGCGCGCCCCACGACGAGCGCATCCTGGATCTGCAGGCCATCGGCTTCCTCAGGTCCGCCGATCAGAGCCGCAAGAGCGGACGGTTCGAGCTCGCGGCAAGGGATCTGCGCCGCGCCGGGGAGCTGAGTCGACCGAAGCTCGAAAGCATCCTGGCGGTGAAACACATTCTGCTCGATGTGGTGTCCGCTGGTCGCGACGCCGCGGAGGTGGTCGTTCCACACCTGGCGCGCCTCTCGCCGGACATGCAAATTCGAACGCTCGCCGTCGTGCTGCACGACCTGGAGGAGAACCGCCACGTCAAGAACGTGCGCCCGGAGATGGAGAGCGCGGTGAGAGGGCTCCTGGCACGAAAGGCCGCCGTCATCGACGAGCTCGGTCCGGACCGGGTCGTCGATCTGCTCGCCCCCTTGTCCGCCGATCTTCATGTTCTCTACAGCCGTCTCCACATCGCTCCGGTCCTGGCCGAGTGGTGGGCCGCATTCCTGCGGCGCCAGGATGGAGACGGGCTTGTCCAGGTCTTCGATATCCTGATGGACTGCGGCGAGCGCACCGCGATCCGCGCGGAGATCGGCCGCCGCCTGCGCGGCTTGAAGAAGACCCGCCGCGACCCGGTGCTTCTCCTGTACCTGGCGGTGCTGCGCTACCAGGCGGGCGATGACCATGATTCGAGGCGCTTCGTGGAAGCCCTGGAAGCGGCGCACGCGTCGGAGCGCGAACGGCTGCGGGCGGCGTCGGTCCGGTTGGCCCGGGTTGCCCACGGCATCCTGCGCGAAGCGCTGCTGACGTTCGACTTCGCGCTCCTGAACCTGCTGCCGCCCCCGTTCGGCGGCGGAGTCCGGGACCCGATCCCGGAGTTCCTGAACGAGCTGCTGGGCTCGCCGCACGCAGAGGGTCCGGACGAGCTGTTCGGAGCGCCGGAGCCCGAGCCGGCGGACGAGCCATCGCTCGACGCGTTCATGGAGGCGCTACGGGAGGGCCTGGGGGACGCATCGCCGGGCGGCTCCGCGCCGCGCCAGGAATCGCTGTTCGACAACGCGGGGGGGATACTCGATGCGTTCGAGGATCTGCTCGACCGGCACGCGCTGCGCGGCATTCCTGCGCCGCTGCTCCAGGACGTTGCCGGCATCGCCAGGGCCGATCCGGAGATTCGGCGTACTCTCGAGCGGACCGCGCGCGAGTGCGACGCGGCGGGCCTTCGCCCCGCAGTGACCCGCGAGGCGCGGGTCTTCCTCTTCCCCCGCAGCCGGGGGACGCGGCGGCGCTGAGGAGAAGGAACGATGCTGGCCCACTATCTGACCCTGGGGCTCGCTCCGAGCGCGTCCGGGGAGGCAATCCGCCGGCGCTACCTCGAGCTCGTGCGCGCGCATCCGCCGAGCCGGGAGCCCGAGTTGAGCGGGCGGATCATTGCCGCCTACGAAGCGGTGAAGGACGATCGCCGCCGGGTGGAGACCGCGCTGTTCGGGATGGCCCGGTACGGTGATTTCGAGCTGGCGCTCGATGCGCTGGCGCGCGCGCGCCCGCGGCGGCGTTCGACCCCCGGGCTGAAGACCCTCCTCGCCGCGGAAGGCAACCTGGATGAGTGAGCACGACGGAGGCTGGAAGCAGCGCGCACTGGCGGACTTCCGCGTGTGGCTCGACGGCCTGGCGGAGCTGCCGGAGTCCGATCCGGAAAGCGAAGCGCAGGAGCGGCCCGAGCCCGATCTGCGCGATCTCTTCGCCGAGTTCGCGGCGCTGCGCCAGGAGGTCCGGCTCCAGAACCGCGAGCAGTCCAGGGCGGGCCGGGAGCTTGCGAAGGCGACGGAGTGCTACGAGACCGCGACGCGTCTGATTCAGCGCCGTGAAGACGATCTGGCGGCGTTCGAGAAACGGATTGCCAGGGAGTCCGAGAACCGGTGCCTGCGCTCGATGCTGGAGGTGCGCGACGCTCTGGCGAGGGGCCTGGACGCGGCGACCGGGCTACGCGAACCGCGAGGGCTGTTCCGGCGTGCGCCGCGGGGCATCGCCGGCGTCGTCGAAGGCTACGAGCTCGCGCTGCGGCGCGGCGACCGGATGCTGTCGCGATTCGGCGTTGAGCGCCTGAAGACCACCGGACATTCCTTCGATTCTCGTACCATGCAGGCGATGGAAGTTCGCCGGGTCGAGCAGGCCGGGCACGGCGTGGTTGTCGAGGAGCTGCTCAGCGGCTTCACCCGGGAGGGTGACGTGCTGCGCCTCGCAGACGTCGCCGTGAATCGTC
>JAKZYK010000114.1:0-6214 GCA_047514485.1 Gammaproteobacteria bacterium | reverse complement strand
ATGGCGCACGGCGCGACCTACTCAGGGGCTTGCGAAGCGGTTGTCGAGAGGAAGACCCAGGTACGTTCAATATGGAGGATGTCCACTTCCTCCGCGATGCTCTCCGAGAACTTCGAGAACGGCGCGGCGAGCTTCACGATGCGGACCGCGGCATCGTCGAGGACGCGTTCGCCCGACGAACGCCGCAGCGTGATTTCCTCGACGGTTCCGTCAGGATTGAGGGCGACGTCTAGGAGCAGGTTGCCGGAGAGTCCGCGCCGCGCTGCTTCATCGGGGTAGTTCAGGTTGCCGATGCGCTCCACCTTGCGCCGCCACGCGTCCATGTAAGCGGCGAACCTGTGTTCCCGGGTCCGCGCCGATATCCACTTGCGTCGCGGCCGCTCGGCATATGCCCGGAGCTTGCGATTGATCTCCGCGGTGAGCACGGCTATCGCGAGGCTGCGGCTTACGAGCGTGGCTGTATCGATCTCAACAGAGGCCGCCTCGGCGGGTGCCGCCTCGATGGTGATTGCCTCGGTGAGAAACGCGTCAGCGGGAGCTGTTTCGGCGAGGACAGCTTCGAGGGGGGCTGTCTCGACGGGGATCGCTTCGACGAAGGCTGCTTCCGTGGGAACTACCTGGGCCGGAGCCGCCACGACTTCGGATGTCGTCGTCGTGTCGTTCCGGCTCAAGGCCGGAGCGGGAGCTTCCTCCGGCGCCGCCGCCGGCGGTGCGGACCTTGAAGGGATCACCGGGTCCACGAGCCGCGACTCGAAAGGCGGCGTCGCAAGCCCGGCGGCCACGATGGCCGGCTCGCTGGCCGGGAACGGCGCGGGCTTCGGCGTCGCGGGCCGTACCTTCTCGACGTCGTCACCGCCGCCGTCCTGGTTCGTCTGGGCCAGGTAGTCGGGCTGATCCGGCGCCGTCTCGGAGCGGTGCGGCACAAGCACTACGTCGAGTGTCTCCACGCGGCGCTCGGAACGATCCTCGCGCACGAACGTCACCCCGAGGATGAGGATCAGGTGGGCGAGGACGGCGAAGAAGATCGTGACGCTGAGACGATCGGCGGGCGAGATGTCTGGAGGGGCGGTGAGCGCGTGCAACGGAGTGTCCGAACGGCTCGGATTCTTCGTCGGGAGTATACGTTGACCATCCACCGGAACGCAGAGCCGAGGTCCGGCCGCTCCGCGGGCCGCATACCCCGAGAGTCAGCGAGCGGCGAGCCGCTCCTCTATGGTGCTCATGAGCTTTCCTGCGATGTCGATCCCGAACGCGGCGTCGAGTTCGCGAATGCACGTCGGGCTGGTGACGTTGATCTCGGTGAGGTAGTCGCCGATGACGTCGAGCCCTACGAAGATGAGACCCTTCTCGCGCAGCACCGGCCCCACCTCGCTCGCGATCGCGCGCATCCGCGCCGTGATCTCCATGCCGACACCCTGCGCACCAGCGGCGAGGTTGCCGCGCGTCTCGCCGCTCGCCGGGACTCTCGCAAGGGCGTAGTCGATGGGCTCACCATCGATCAGAAGCACCCGCTTGTCGCCCTCGCGAATCTCCGGGATGTAGCGCTGGCACATCGCGAAACGGGTCTGTTGCCGGGTCAGGGTCTCGAAGACGACGTTCACGTTCGGGTCGCCCGTGCGCACCCGGAAGATCGACATGCCGCCCATGCCGTCGAGAGGCTTGACGATGATGTCGCCGTGCTCATCGAGGAAGGCACCCATCCGCGCGTGCTCCCGCGTCACCAAGGTGGGTGGGCAGCACCGCGGGAACCAGGCGGTGAACATCTTCTCGTTGGCGTCGCGCAGGCTCTGCGGCTTGTTGACGACGAGCACCCCGGTTGCCTCCGCCCGTTCCAGGATGTACGTCGAATACACGAACTCCATGTCGAAAGGCGGGTCCTTGCGCATCAGGATGACGTCGAGCGACGCCAGCGCGCCAGTGCGGGGCTCGCCCAGGGTGTACCAGTCGTGCGGGTCGTCGCGCACCTCGATCGGGTGCATCCGGGCATGGGCGGCTCCGTCGCGGACGAACAGATCGCCGAGCTCCATGTACGAGAGCTCCCAACCGCGGCGCTGCGCGGCGAGCATCATCGCGAGGGTGGTGTCCTTCTTCACGATGATGGAGCCGATGGGATCCATCACGATGCCGACATTGATGCTCATTTCGACTCCCTTGTCCGCCCCGGCCGGGCCGTGTCGAGTGCGTGATGATCGCAGCGAAAGAGTCGCGCGCAAAGGTCCGGGCGCAGACGCGGCAACTCCCTGCCCGCGAGCGATATCCGCGACCGAACGATTCGGCCCGGTTTGCGCGGGGTCGGAGCCGCGCCGTAGCATTGAGCCGCACATGCGCAGCCGGCCGTCGGCGCGTGGCGAACGCACGGGGGTCGAGTCGCGGTGTCCGTTCTGAGAATAGCAACCCGCAGGAGCCCGCTCGCGCTCTGGCAGGCGGAGCACGTCGCGGGCGCGTTGCGCGCGCGCAACCCCGGTCTCGATATCGAGCTCGTGGCGATGCGCACGAGCGGCGACAAGCTGCTCGATGCGCCGCTCGCCATGGTCGGCGGCAAGGGGCTCTTCATCAAGGAGCTGGAGCACTCGCTGCTCGACGGGCGTGCGGACATCGCGGTGCACTCGATGAAGGACGTCCCCGTCGAGCTGCCTCCCGAGCTTCATCTGCCGGTCATCATGGCGCGGGCGGACCCGCGCGACGCACTCGTCTCGACGCGCTTCGGAGAACTCGAAGCGCTGCCGCCGGAGGCCTCGGTGGGGACTTCGAGCCTGCGCCGCAGATGCCAGCTCGCGGCGCAGCGCCCGGACCTGCGTATCGAGAACCTGCGCGGAGGCGTCGACACCCGGCTGCGGCGACTCGAACACGGCGACTTCGACGCGATCGTGCTCGCGGTGTCCGGTCTCGAGCGCGGCGGGCATGGGGCGCGAGTGACCGAGGCGCTTGACGTGACCACGATGCTGCCCGCGGCCGGGCAGGGGGCGCTCGGTATCGAATGCCGTCACGGGGACGCACGGGTGGAGGCGCTCATCGCGCCGTTGGCATGCTCGCGGAGCAGCACGTGCGTGCTTGCCGAACGGGCCTTCAACCGGCGGCTCGACGGAGGGTGTCAGGTGCCGATCGCGGCCTACGCGACGCTCGAAGGCGGGGTGTTGAGCCTGCGGGGGCTCGTCGCCAGCCTCGATGGCGCACAGGTGCTGCGCTCGCAGGTCCAAGGCCGCGGGGACGAAGCGGAGTCCCTCGGCGTCGAGGCCGCGGCCGCGGTGCTGGAGCAGGGCGCCGGCGAGATCCTCGCGGAGATCTATGCGATGGCAGGGCAGTGACATGCGGCGCCTGCAAGTCCGAGGTCGCGGGGAAGGGACGGACTCGACCGATGTCGAGGCCGCGGCTACGGTTCCGGAGCACGGTGCGGGTGAGATCCTCGCGGAGATCGATCCGTGACGGCCGGGGCAGTGAAGGCGCAGCCGGTGACTGAGCGCACGGGGCGCCTGCACGGCGTGCGGGTGCTGGTGACCCGACCGGAGCCCGCGGCGGGGCGGCTCGCAGAGGCGTTCGCCGGCGAGGGCGCCGTTGCGGTCTGCGTGCCCGCGATCGTCATCGCACGGGTCGAGGATACGATGTCGGCCGAGCGGCTTCGCGATCGGCTGGCCGATGTTTCGGTCGCCGTGTTCTCGAGCGTGAATGCCGTGGAGGGATTCTGTGACCTGATGCCGGGCGCTACGCGCGGCGGATTGCCGCCGGTGGTGCTTGCGGTCGGCCGGGCGACCGCCGGGGCGCTGCGCACGCGCGGTGTCGCCGGCGTCCATACGCCGCCGGGCCGGTTCGACAGCGAGGGGCTGCTCGCGTGTCCGCAGCTCGACGCGCAGCGGGTGGGCGGCCGGCTCGTCGCGGTCGTCAAAGGCGAAGGCGGGCGCGATTTGCTCGCGCGCGAGCTGTGCCGGCGCGGCGCCGAGGTGATCGAGGCGAACGTGTACTGCCGGCGGACGCCGGAGCGGCTTGCCGCGATGCTCGAAGGCGTGCGCGAATCGATCGACGTCGTCACCGCCACGAGCGCCGAGGCGCTCGAGAACCTCCTCGGTGCGGCGCCCTGGACCGCACCCTGGCTCTCGTGCCGTATGCTCGTCACCGTCAGTGAGCGAGTCGCCGGCATCGCACGAGCGCGGAACCTGTCGCGGGTCACGGTGGCCGGTGGTGCGGACAGCGCATCGATCGTCGAGGCGACGGTTCGTGTCGTAGCGGGTGCGCCCGGCGGCGGCGCGGCTCGCGATGCCGGTCCGGTCCGGCACGAATACGATGGCGGGAGCGTCCGGCGTCGGTCCGGCCCGGCATGAACACGACGGCGGGTATACCGGGTGGCGGCGCGGCTCGCGGCGGCGGCCCGGCTCGGTACGAATACGATGGCAGGTGTTGCGGTGGGCGGTGAAGTCCGCAAGGCGCTGGAGATCGTCAACAAGCTTGGGCTGCACGCCCGGGCCGCAGCGAAGCTCGTCGATCTCGCGTCGCGTTTCGAGTCCAGGATCCGCATCTGGCGGGAAGGCCGCGAGGCCGACGCGAAGAGCATCATGAGAGTGATGATGCTCGCTGCGTCGAAAGGGACGAGCATCGAGGTCGTGGCGCAGGGAGACGATGCCGCCGAGGCGGTGGACGCCATCGAGCGGCTCGTCGCCGGGCGATTCGACGAGCCGGAGTAGGGGGGCGGACGGCCCGACCGACAATGACCTTCACCGTACACGGCATCAGCGCCTCCAAGGGAATCGCGATCGGGCGGGTGCGCACCGTGGATCGCGGCCGGCCGGAGGCGACCGAGCGCACGCTCGATCCGTCGCGGATCGAGGCCGAGGTCAGGCGGTTCAGGCGCGCGGTGCACGCCGCCCGCGGCGAGCTCCGGGCGGTGAAGGCCCGGATCCCAGCGGGGACGCCGAAGGAGATCGCAGCGTTCATCGACACCCACCTGCTGATGCTCGAAGACGAGGCGATCTCCAGGGCCCCCATCACCTACATCCGCGAGACGCGATGCAACGCGGAGTGGGCTCTCAAGCTCGAGCGGGACGCGCTCGTCGCGGTCTTCGACGCGATGGACGACCCGTATCTGCGCACCCGCAAAGACGATGTCGAGCACGTCGTCAACCGCGTGCAGGTTCATCTCCAGGGCAAGCGCCGGAAAGAGCCGCCGCCCGGCGAGACCGTCGCCGGGCGGATCATCCATGCCGACGATCTGACCCCGGCCGATACCGTGCTCATGCAGCATCAGGGCGTCGCGGGGTTCATGACCGAGTTCGGCGGACCGAACTCTCACACTGCCATTCTCGCCCGCAGCCTCGACATTCCCGCCGTGGTGGGTCTGCATCGCTCGGCGGCAGCGCTGCTGCGCGACGGCGACGAGGTGGTGCTCGACGGGCGCCAGGGTGTCGTCATCGTCTCCCCGTCCGAGGTCGTCAAGCGGTTCTATGAACGCCGCCGGCGCGAGATCGCACGCATCAAGGCGGCGCGGCACAGGCTCCGCTCGACGCCGGCAGTGACCGCGGACGGCGAGCCGGTGGGGCTGCAGGCCAACGTCGAGCTGCCCGGCGAGTCCGCCGGCGCGGTGCGGGACGGCGCGGCCGGGGTCGGGCTCTATCGGACCGAATTCCTGTTCATGAACCGCCGTGACCCACCGGACGAGCAAGAGCAGTTCGATGCGTATTCCGGACTCGTCGCTGCACTCAAAGGGGCGCCGGTGACGATCCGTACCCTCGACCTCGGGGCGGACAAGCAGGTCGACGGCACGCGCCCCGATGCGCCGGCCACCTCGAACCCCGCCCTCGGCCTGCGCGCGGTGCGGCTGTGCCTGAAGGAGCAGAGCCTGTTCCGGCCGCAGATCCGGGCGATCCTGCGTGCATCGGCGCGCGGTCCGGTGCGGATGATGATTCCGATGCTCACGACTGTGACCGAGCTGGACCAAGTGCTCCGGATCGTGCGCGATTGCAAGTGCGAACTCGACGCGGAGGGCGAGCACTACGATGCGTCGATGCCGGTCGGCGCGATGATCGAGGTTCCCGCCGCTGCCATCTGCGCGGATATCTTCGCCCCCCGGCTCGACTTCTTCTCGATCGGGACGAACGATCTCATCCAGTACACGATCGCCATCGATCGCATCGACGACGAGGTGAGCTATCTCTACGATCCGCTGCATCCGGCGGTGCTGCGGCTCATCGCGATCACCATCGCAGCGGGGCGCAAGGCCGGCATTCCC